>CAUUCN010000040.1:0-3152 GCA_963543945.1 uncultured Candidatus Saccharibacteria bacterium | reverse complement strand
GCCCCATAACGGCGGCTGGTAAAAAGCTAAAGCCCAAAAACTTCAAGTAAAAAATATCAGCCACGAAGCTGATATTTTTTATTCTCATTCAATACCCCTGTAATCACAAACCTCTAAGATATCCAATCATCCAGGCTTTGATTAGTGATTAACTATTCGATTTCTGGTAACTTATCAATAATTTTATTCTTTAGAATCTTAATCATCACATTACGATAAAGCCATCGTGACATATTTTCAATTGTCATCATCAATGGCACTGTAATAATTAAAATCGCACCGAAGATTCCCCACTCAACCATCGATAAATTAATATGCACGCTAAACAAACTTTGTAAGAAAATCATACAGAATAACATGCCGAAAGTACAGCCACTCACAATTAATTTCTTCCAAATATTATCATATGGCATACAAATTCGCGCGAGATAAGTGATTCCTACCACTTCCCAACCTAAGACACAAAGCATCCCCAATTGTTCGCGCGTGAGCCCCAACCAAAGTCTCAAATTAATTAGCGCAAGTACAATTATTACATTAGTCAGCGCTGCCGGAATCGCCTTTTTCAAAATATTAATCATGAAATTTCCCCGAATCAAATCTTTATTCGGAATTTGCGCCAAGAAGAAACTTGGTACACCAATCGTAAACATCGTGACTAATGAAACCTGAGTCGGTAAAAGTGGATACATGAAGCCAAAGCCAATCGAGAGTAGTGCCACAATGAACGAAAAGACATTCTTCACCAAGAATAATGAACCTGAACGTTCCAAATTATTCACCACTCGACGCCCCTCATCTACAATCTGTGGCATGCGTGAAAAATCCGAATCCAGTAACACCAATTGCGCCACCTGCGAGGCCGCCTGTGAGCCTGAAGCCATCGCCACCGAACAGTCCGCGTCTTTTAAGGCCAAAATATCATTCACGCCATCTCCAGTCATCGCCACCGTATGTCCCGCCTTCTGTAAAATTTTCACCATCTTACGCTTTTCTTCTGGCTTTACGCGTCCAAAAACTGTATTTTCTAGTACAATCTTTTCAAAATCACACCCCTCTGGTAAATTCGAAAGATCAACAAATTTCTTGGCGTTTTTAATCCCCGCTTTTTCTGCCACAATCGAAACGGTTTCGGCATTATCACCCGAAATTACTTTTACTTCCACGCCTTGTTCGGCAAAATATTTAAACGTACGCTTAGCAGACTCACGAATTTCATTCATCAAAAGCACAATATTAATCGGCTTAATCGGCGAAATATCTCGCTCCCCCGAAGCTAATAGTTCAACATCTTTTTTACTAGATACTTCACCAAAAATCAAAACCCGATACCCCTGCTTAGTGAATTTTTGGATGGTTTTTTCGTACTTTTTCAGGTCATCCCTTAGGACAAATTCTGGTGCACCAATCAAAAAAGTTTTATCCTTAAATTGCACGCCACTATATTTATGCTTCGAGGAAAAACCAATAATTTGCTGCACCGAATCCTTATCGAATTTCGATCCCCTGACAGTTCGCTCTTCGGCAAACTTTTTCAGCGCCTTCATTGTATCATTATCGGCTTCCTCTGCCATCATTGTTCGCCAAAAATCTGAATCTAGATTATCTTTCATCTCGGATCCCGTCATCTCATAGACGCCGCTCACACTCATTTTATCGTTCGTAATTGTACCAGTTTTATCCACACACAAAACATCCACGCGCGCCAAAGTTTCGATACAATGCATATCATGTACCAAAACTTTTTTCTGCGCCAAACGTACCGCAGACAAAACCAATGTCACGGAAGAAAGCAAGAATAATCCCTCTGGTATCATACCTACTATCGCCGCAATCATCGCCTGAATGCTCATTTTTATCGGCGTAGCATGAATAAGATATTGTTGACCAAACATCAATAATCCGATTGGAATAATCAAAATTCCCGCTAGTCTCACAAAGTTATTTAGTGATTTCAAAATTTCCGACTGTTCAGTGGTTTTAATAGCCTTCGCTTTTAGGGTTAGTTGTGAAATATACGATTCTGCACCCACGCGAGTTAATTTTGCATAACATTTACCTGAAACCACAAAACTACCCGACATCAATTCGTCCCCAGTAGTCTTTTTAATCTCATCCGACTCCCCCGTAAGTAATGCCTCATTTACCAAAATCTCACCCGATACCACCACCGCGTCTGCGGGAATTTGCGCCCCCGCCTCCAAAATAATAATGTCATCTAAAACTAATTTATGCGTCCAAATTTCTTGCTCCTTAGCCTCTCGTACTACTTTGATTTTTGGCGTATTCAGCACACTCAGTTTATCCAAAATTTGCTTCGCTCTTAATTCCTGCAAAATACCGATCAAGGAGTTGATAAAAATCAGCGGCAAAAAACTCATGTCTTTATAAGCATGCACCAAAAATAGCAACGTTGCTAAAAACAAAAAAACAAAGTTAAAGTAGGTCAGGGAATTACTGCGTACAATTTCACCAAACGTTTTCGTCGGCGCCTGAACCGCAGTATTCACTTGGCATTTTTTAACACGCTCATTTACTTCTTCCTGGCTAAGTCCCTGAATCCCACCTGCATCCTGCTTATTTTTTATCACTTGTATCTTTTCTTTCCGGAATTTCCATTTTTAATTTTGGTGTTTTAGGTATTTTTTCCTCTGTTTTTTCGTGTCTATTTTTCTGCTTGGTTTTTAGCCAAATCGCCACTATCAACATAAGCACTAAACAAATACCTTTAAGCACCAAATTAATTCTTGCATCCGTACCACTCTGGAGATTTTTATAAAAATTACTTTCAACTTTATATTTTTCTTCCTCCAGGTCCAGAATTTCCGCCTCCAGTGCATGAATTTTTTCTTCCGTCTCACGCACCGGATTTTGTTCGAGTTCCGATTTTAGCTTCTTTACCGCTTCCGTTTTTTCATTTAGCTGACTCTGAATAATTTCTTTTGACTGCCCCACATAATTTCGCACAGGATTATTTTCGTTATCAATTTTAATCTGTTTACTAAACAAAAAAAGGCCCAAACAGCCAGCCATCAGGATTACCATCGAAATGATATTTTTTATTTTTTTATTCACCTAAAATTCTTTCTGTTTTGTTTTGGTGGGCGAAGTGGGAATCGAACCCACACTCCATTGCTGGAACTAGATTTTGA
>CAUUCN010000039.1:0-3280 GCA_963543945.1 uncultured Candidatus Saccharibacteria bacterium | reverse complement strand
CTTAATATGCTAAAATTAAGCCTGTTACGCCGCGATAGCTCAGTTGGTAGAGCGCTACCGTGGTAAGCCATAACGCTTACTGTGGACGTTTTACGCTGACTCGGGCATATTATTAATAAATCAGATGCCGCGATAGCTCAGTTGGTAGAGCGACGCCATGGTAAGGCGTAGGTCTCGGGTTCAAATCCCGATCGTGGCTCCATAAATACGTAGATTCGCAGAAATGCGAGTCTTTTTTAATTAGACCAGCATTTCGTTGGTCTTTTATTTTGTCAAATGAGGCTATCTATCCTACAGATAACTTCATGGACAAAATAATCGAAAATAGAGCATTGTAGCTTAACAATTTAGAGAAAAGAGAGGTTAAATAATGGATAACATCAACCATTTTAGCTACTCAATGGCGAAGAATATTTATCGAAAAGGGATCGATTACGCTGTGGCTCTCAAGCTTGGTGTTATCGAAAAGCCTACGAGCAGAGCTTTAGATTTAGGAACTTTAGTCCACGCTCATTTACTTGGAGGAAAACAGGAATTCGTAGTTAAACAATACTCAGATTATCGATCGAAAGAAGCGAGAGAATGGCGCGACGCGCAAGTTCTGCCGATTATCGACGAATCCGAATTTGAAACAACAGGATTATTTTCTTTGTCCATAAAATCCTCTGTTTTACGCCCATCGGCTAGTGATAAACAAAAAAACGACAGTAGTTTCTGTCGCAATTGATTATGTATAGCTCAATTATACCATAAACAATTTGTAAATAAAAGATTTCTAAGTTAAAACGATATTAATGCTACTATTTGGGAGGTAGCCAACCGGTTTCTTCTAAAATTTTTGTTTTCCGGTCGGGGTATCAAATAGGGAAGTATTTGAGAGGCGCTTTTGACTAGGCGCCTCTCTCTTAGTCATTTATTTGCTAATTAGTTTTGAATAGAGGTCTCGGATTGAATTCTCGTCTATCTCCAAATCTCTCAAAACAGCATAGCCGTGCTCTATGTCCATATCCAGAAAACATCCGTCATCTTTTAGCTTTTCGTAGATAATCTCAAATTTTCTTCTTTTATGCTCGTCATTAGTATTCTGTTCTAACAGTTGTCGTGCCTTTTCTCTTAGAAAATTTAATGGTTCCATTTTTATTCTCCTTTCTCCTCGGCCATTTCTACCGTGCCAGGTATTTTTGGATCATTACGTTCGATATATTCGAAAGTCCCATCATTTAATCTGCTTTTTACATCCTCTAGGGTAATAGAAGACAACTCTTTATTGCTCGATAGATAATAATAGCTAGTTTCGCTTGGCTGATCGTCAAGGTTCGAACCATTCATTGCAATAACAGCCCCAGCCTCCAGCTTTGGACCTTCTCCGTTCACGGCATTGTTGCGTAGTACGACGACCGATATATTATCTCTTCTTTCTTGTTCACTAAAAAGTGCTTTCCGGAGTTGCAGAGCATAAGTCATTGCATCTATACCGCGTAAGTTTGTTGATTTTAATCTGTCGAGCAGGATTGCTTTTTTCTCATCGAATTCCACAGGATATAGATTTTCAGTGAGAGAATCATATTCATTCCATGGATCATTTTCTCGTTCTTGCGACTGGACCAACTCGTACATCGCATTAACTTTGTCTTGAAATTCTTTCTGAGTACGTTTATTGGGACTCTCGCATTCGAAACCAGTAAGTGGCAAACCGAGTTTCGCTCTGGCAATATCTCCACCAAGTATACTCGCCACAGAATCTGCTTGTACAATAAATTTCCCATCTCTAAATTCAAGATTAGCATGCCCATCTCCGTAATCTTCGCCAATCATGTCCTTGTATTCACTTTTAAAATGCAACCCCTGTTCATCAAGCATCTTTGCGTAAATCATATTAAATTCAAAACAAACTACCTCGTTGTTTTCTGGTGAAATTTGACTTACATAATCCAAACTTTTATGTTTCTCAGCTGCCTCACCTTTCTGATTTGCAGCCATAAACCTATTGTCATAAGTTAGTATTGTGCACATTTTAGCATAGATGTAAGCCGCTTTTTCTAACCTAGATATTCCTTCGGGCATTTTTTCAATTATGGCATCATGGAGATCTGGATTAAGTTCCACCTTTTCATATAGTGTATCTTTGGTTTCCATTAGCTTGTTCACGGCACTAAAATCGATATATTGTCCGCTTGTCAAGAAGCCAATCCGCTTTTCAATATTATCAGGAAGCACATAGTTTTCCGTAACTTTATTTTTCTTTAGATATTCGCTTGCCGCATATGCAAATTCAGGTTTAGAAAGTTGTCCTATTTTTCCATCAGGGTCGGTGGTGCAAATTTTCTTAAGGTCATCTGGGGAAAGGTTTAAGAAAGTGATTATATTATCTACTGGTAAAGTAACATTTTTACCATCAACTTCGGTTTCGTAAGTGGCGCCATGCATTTTTTCCGCAAAAGCACGAGTAGAGGTAAGCTCTTTGAATTCATCCAGACGTTCTTTTTCGGTGTCAGATAACTCTCCTAATTGGCCGCTTTCTTCTAGTGCAATTAAACCTCGAACTAAATCGCTCTTACTATTAATACTCTCTACACTATAAATGTCCGCCATCCCTCTTTTTATATCTTCGTCACTCATATAAACTAATAGAGAAGCCCTAAGCACGTTTCCTAGTGGATTGTCTTCATGCATATGTTTCGTGGCTGAATAGTAATAAGCGTCCACGGATAAACAACGTTTCAAAAGCTCTGACGACAATTCATGATTATTAGATAGTTTAATTTTTTCACTCGAGGACAAAAATGCTACATCTTTTGGGGTAGTTATGATTTCATTTTCAATAATTTGAGAATAAGGACCCTCATTTGGCAATAGGCTCGCCTTTGGATCCAAAATCAAGTCGCCATTTGTATTTTGCGGTATATTATCACTCTCATAGAAAGAACGTTGGTTAATCTCCTTTGGTATTTCACTATTACTATCTGACTCTATTTGAGCCATATACTCCTCAAAAGAAGGCAAGTCCTCTAATGGGTTTGATGAGTCTTCTCGTGTATCATGCTCGCCACTACTCTTTATCGTCTCTATTGTCATGATGCTGTCCTTTCATTATTTTATTATTAATTCTACCATCCCACCGAGTTATGTCAAAGCGTTGTATACTTTAAGTAGAATCAAATCTCCCTCCTGTTCGCAAAAGTGCCATTGTATGATTTATCTGTTTTATATTAATTGGCGAAGTAGGCATAAAAATTAGTAAAATCTGATATGGTACTAGCATTTTCACTTCACCCATGCT
>CAUUCN010000038.1:0-3926 GCA_963543945.1 uncultured Candidatus Saccharibacteria bacterium | reverse complement strand
GGACAAATATCGCTTTCCAGCGATATTTTTCTTTCACTGATGAATTTGAAAAGTTGACTGGTTTATTATGTTATAATAGAGATTATGAGAAAACTGTCTGGAGAACTAAAACAACAAATCAATCAACATGTTACAGTCTCTGGTTGGGTAAATTCTAGACGTGACCACGGCGGGTTAATTTTCATCGACTTGCGTGATCACGAGGGGATTATTCAGCTAGTGATTACCCCGGAAAATGCCGAAAATTTTGCTATCGCCGAAAGTTTGCGCGATGAATTCGTTATTTCTGCTACTGGTCTAATCCGTGAACGCGACCCTGCTCTGCGCAATCCTCATATTGTTACGGGCGATATTGAATTAGTGGTCGACTCACTGGAACTCTTAAACCGTTCTGAACCTTTGCCGGTTAATACCCATGACGATGGTGTGGAGTCTGGCGAAGAGCTTCGTCTTAAATATCGTTATCTTGATCTCCGTCGTCCAAGTATGCTTCATACCTTGCGTCGTCGTGCGGAATTTTATCACTTCATGCGTGATTATATGGAAGCCCACGATTTTATCGAAGTCACTACGCCAATTTTAGCTAACTCAAGCCCAGAAGGTGCACGTGATTTTCTTGTGCCATCCAGACTTCGTCCAGGACAGTTTTATGCCTTACCTCAAGCTCCCCAACAGTTTAAACAGCTCCTCATGGTTGGCGGGATTCCGCGTTATTATCAAATCGCCCCATGTTTCCGCGATGAGGATCCACGCGCCGATCGTCTATACGGTGATTTCTATCAGCTCGATCTCGAGATGTCTTTCGTGGAAGAGGGTGAAGTAGTTCGCACCACTATGGAACCACTAATTAAATCCTTAGTTACCGATTTTGCTCACAAGAAATTACTCTCAGAAGAAATTCCACGTATTCCGTATCAGGAAGCTATGAATCGTTTCGGTGTAGATAAGCCAGATCTCCGTTATGGTATGGAATTAATCGATCTGAAAGAAGCTTTGAAAGATACTGGTTTTAAAGTTTTTCAAACTGAATCCGTCAAGGCTATTTGTGTGAAAAATGGCGCCACCCTTTCGCGATCTCAAATTGATAATTTCACCGAAAAGGCCCGCAAGCTTGGTGCGGGTGGTCTTGCTTACATCATCTATGAAAACGATGAAGTAAAAAGTCCAATCGCTAAATTCCTCACCGAAACCGAACTAGCTAAAATCAAAGAACTCACTGGTGCGGAAAATGGTGATGCGGTTTTCTTCGGCGCCGATTCACTCTCGAAAGTGAATAAAGTGCTCGGCCAACTTCGTATCGCGTTTGCTGATCACTTTAATTTGAAGGATGATAATCTTGTCGCGCTCTGTTGGATCGTGGACTTTCCATTCTATGAATGGGATGAAGGCAAGAACAAATTAGACTTTGGTCACAACCCATTCTCTATGCCAAAAGGCGGACTCAAGGCGCTCGAAGCCGCCGAGACTGATGCCGAAAAACTTGCGATTGTCGCCGACCAATACGATATGGTGATGAATGGTTTTGAAATTTGTTCTGGTGCCGTACGTAATCACAGCCCAGAAGTGATGTATAAGGTTTTCGGTATTCTTGGTTATGACGAGAAATATGTCGAAGCCCGTTTCGGTGGTATGTTGAACGCCTTTAAGTTCGGCGCCCCTCCTCACGCTGGTTGTGCCTTTGGTATCGAACGCATTTTTATGGTCCTAAATGACAATAAAAATATTCGTGACATTGTAGCCTTCCCGAAGAATGGTTCGGGTGTTGATCTTATGATGAGCTCACCATCCCTCGTCGACCCAATCCAGCTCGAAGAGGCTCACCTCCAAATCGTAGAGGATGAGGAATAAAATCTGGTAAGCAAAAACTCGATTCAAAATCGTGGAAGATGAGGAATAAAAAGAATCAAAAATCCGACTTCAAAATCAAAATCAAAGCAAATAAAAAATCCGGCCATACGCCGGATTTTTTAGGTAGAATCTTTTAGAATAGTAGTAATGCGGCGAAAATTCCAAGAGATAAAATCACACGATAAACGCCGAAGCTTGGGATGGATTTTTCTTTCTTGAAGTATTTCATTACAATTTGCAGTGCGATTAAACCAGAAATAAAAGCTACCAAATTCGAAAGTAGAAGCATGCCTAGATTGCTCGCGATATAGGCTCTCGAAGAACTTGAAAGTAGGGATTTACCACAAACCGCAATCATAATTGGAAGGCTAGCTAGGAAAGAGTATTTAGCTGCCGACTTCGAATCAAGCCCCATTACGCGACCGGTAATAATGGTCGAACCGGAACGCGAAACTCCAGGAATCAAAGCAAAAGTTTGCGCCAAGCCAATCACTAAAGCACGGCCCGGAGTTAATTCATTTTCATCTTTCAGCTTCGATAAATGTGGTAACTTATTCACGAAAATCATGATTAACCCGACAAATCCCATCGCGAAACCAATCGTAGTGAGACTCGAGAAGAACGGCATTTTTTCGATTACTTTTGAAAGCACTAAGCCGATGATGCCAGCTGGGATTGAGGTAATCAAGATATTTAGTGCTAATTTATAATCTTTTTTCACAAATACGCGTTGCATGATTTCCCAAATCGTTTGACGATAATAGAAAAGTAACGCAAACAGCGTACCAAAATTAATTAATTCCAAAAAGAAATGAAAATCCTCCGCGCGTCCACCCGCACCCAAAATGCGCTGTGTGATTTCCAGATGTCCAGAGGAAGACACTGGGATAAATTCAGTAATACCTTGTACAAGACCTAAGACGGTCGATTCTAAAATGTTCATATTTTTATTATAGTCTCTGGCCCCCATCTTTACAATCTATGAAAATCATGTATAATATTTCACAAGTATATTAATCATTAAATCGTTTTAAACAGGAAACTATAATGCCGATTATCAAATCTGCAAAAAAGGCAGCTCGTCAAGCAGTCAAACGCACTGCAAAGAATCAACAGATCAAGAAGTTCATCAAGAACGCTCTTAAAGCTTTCAAAGCTAACCCAACTGCTGAAAATCTTTCCAAAGCTCAATCTGAATACGACAAGGCTGCTAAAAAAGGCCTCATCAAGAAGAATACCGCTTCTCGTCGTAAGGCTAGCTTGGTAAAAATCGCTAAGACTTCTAATGGCGCCAAGGTAGAAACCACCACTAAAAAAGCTACCGCTAAGAAGGCTACTGCAAAAAAGACTGTCGCCAAAAAGACTACCGCTAAGAAGACTACTAAAAAAGCTGCTTAGTAAAAAGACCTCTCCGGAGGTCTTTTTTGATTTAAAATTCAGTAGAGCCTTTAGAGATCCTCAGCAAAAACCCTTCGAGCAGTGTCCAGGGTTCTTTACTAAAATCAGTAGATTTCACCAAGACATCAATCTTCGCTAATTCCTTCAGAATAGCACGGGCTTTTTGCGGATTTCGCTCTAGTAAGTCACAAGCCTTTTTCGTCCAAGCGCCAATCGTCGCATAAGGATCGTTATCGGATTCAATAGATTGCAAATTTTTTACCGCGCGTCTGCCATCCGTCATTGCTAAATCAAAAATTCGAAACACTGCGTTACGATCCACCGTCTGCTCGGCAGCGGCAAAAGTTTCGAATTTAATCTCCGAATTAGTTTTTGCCAGCTTCACTAGTTCCTTATAAATCGCCCCACGCTTATCTAATTTGGTTTCAAGTAATACAATTTTATGTGGCGTCTCAATTAAGTTCGGCAGCTTTTCCACCAAATCTTTTTTCAAAAATAAATCCTTAATCAAGATCCGACGTTCTGCTTCAAAAAATGTCACACCGAGAAAAATTGATTCCAGCTCGGCTCGATCAATATTATCCGCATCGATAATTTCGATTTTTTCGCCCAAAATCATCCGAGCTTTTTGTTCAGCTTTTTTGCGATCCTCTCCGTCAAAAATATAAATCATTTATATC
>CAUUCN010000037.1:0-4009 GCA_963543945.1 uncultured Candidatus Saccharibacteria bacterium | reverse complement strand
CGTACCTGTGGTTTCGCGCATCAAGCAGGCGACCACGCTGAGTGCGAAGACGTCGACGCCGACGTTCCATTGTCCATGGAGAAAGCCGAAGAGAATGGAAACGATCAAAATCGAAGTAATTAGAGAATGTTTTTTGCGAAGCTTGCCGTAGATGAGTCCGCGGTAAATAACCTCTTCGAGAATTGGCCCAACTACTACCAGGGCAATGGCCGCAAAGACTTTGTTAAGTGGTGAGATTAGGGTTGAATAGAGGAGTGGTTGGTTCTCTGTAAGGTTGAACCATGGGAAAACGGAGAAAAGTGCGGTAAGGATGGCAGAAAAAGCGAGATAACCGAAGAAGCCGGCGAGCGCGAGCCCGATATCGGAGAATGTGACTAAATTATTTAAGCCAAGCTCGTTACGGGTGACCGGGGCCCTGAGTGGTTTTAGGTGCTTAAAGGTGAGGAGGAGAAAAAGAAAACTTAAAACATAGACTAAGGCGGAGAAAATAGTAGCAATGAGGGGTGTTTTTAGAGTGTCAGAGCCAAGAATAATTAGCATTGGCACCCCGACGATGAACTGAGCGGCGTAAAAGGTAATGATGGTTAAGACCGGAAGATAAACGAGATCTGAGCCGGATTTTAGGGATTTGACAATTTTACTTGAAAATGAAGATTTTGATGTCATATTAATGGAAGATACGGATTAGATCTAAAATCGTGACGAGAATAAACATGGCGAAGAGGAAGAGGAAGGTGGTAGCGATAATTTTCCCTTCCGCCTCGGTCGAGAGTTTCTTCTTGAGTAATTTAGAGATGGTAATCATAGTCCAGCGGCCGCCATCGAGGGCTGGGATTGGTAGAACATTCATGCAGGCGAGGGAGATGGAAATGATGGCGGTGAGGAAAAGTAGTTCGGTGAGGCCAGCGCTAACGAAACTTGGGAAAATTACACCAATGATACCGACAGGTCCAGAGACGGATTCACCAGCTTTGGCGAGTTCTTGTTTGCCAGACTCTCTGGCTTCTTGGTTGCCGGTAATTTGCTTGGCGATTCCAGAGAAGAGGTTTTTTACCATATCGTAGAGACCGCGGAAAGTTTCGCCAGTGATTTGGGCGGTGGTGCCAAGGCCGATAAGTGGGGCATCGATTACGGAATAACGCGCGAGGAATTGTCCATCCATGCGCATGGAAATGCCGAGAGCTGGTGAATTATCTCCTGAATTTAAGGTGACTTCGTGTTCGCTAGTGTCCTTGGTGGTTGGATCGAAAGTCCGATAAATTACAGTTTGTCCAAGATGGGATTTGTTAAAATCTTGAACATCAAGAGTGGAGGTTAATACTTTCCAGTTATCTTCGTTTTTAGCTTTGGCGTCTTTTATTATAGTATTAGCCTTCAGAGTACTGTGACTAGCTGGAGAATTTTCAAGAATTTTATCAATATAGATTTTTGGCATGGTAAAATGTGCTTTTTCATTAATATTGAATTGATTATTCATAAATTGTGGCATGCCAGTAATGGCGAGAATGGTAAAAATTAGAATACCATAGAGCCAGTTCATGGTAACACCGCCGAAAAGAATGGCAGTTTTTTGAAGATAATTCGTGGCGCCAAAAGTATGAGGTTTGGTTTCGGCGTCCGATTCCCCATCCATGGTACAAAAACCACCAAGTGGGAGGAGATTAATGCTAAATATTAAATAATCTTGTTTATAGAGTGGATCATTTTTATATTCGGTACTAGGAATGAAAAACCAGACATATTTATCTTTTTTAGTCTTGTCCTTCCCCATAGCGAGAAGTTTTTGTAGGCGTTTTTGATTAACTTTGGCCTTAGATTCGGATTTTAATTGATCATAAAACTTTTGGACTTCTTTAGCTGGAAGATGAAGCCAGGCAAGTTTGCGTGGCGGAAGGCCGATGCCGAATTCGTTAACTTTGACACCAGATTTTTTTGCCATGATGAAGTGGCCAAATTCGTGAATGACGACGAGTAATGTGAGGGCGATAAAGCCGATAAAAGCACCAAATAAAATATTCATATATCTATTTTAGCACAAGAAAAATAGAATAGGTTTTTCGCCTATTCTATTTTCAGGTTTGAATAAATTATTTATTCAGTGACGCCAAGTTCGATGCGCTTGAATTGCTTAACAGTGATGTTTTCACCAGTTTTAGCAATCATTTCTTTGATGAATTCTGCGACAGTCTTAGAATCGTCAAGGATGTAAGGTTGAAGCATCAAAACTTTGTCAGAGAAAGCTTTTTTAACTTGGCCAGAAAGGATTTGTTCCTTCATATTTTCTGGACCCTTGAAGTTAGCTTCGAATTCTTCCATTTTAGCCTTCATAGTTTCGGCTGGAATATCTTCTTCGGAAACGTAAAGTGGGGCCATGGAAGCAACTTGCATAGCAAGTTTGTGAGCGAGATCTTTGAATTCATCAGTGTTAGCAACGAAAGAAGTTTCACAGTTTACTTCGATGATAGCACCGAGACGGCCGTCGTGGATGTAAGCATCGACGATACCTTCGCGAGTTTCACGGTCACCACGTTTTTCGGCCTTGGTAAGACCCTTTTCGCGCATAGCCTTGAGGGCTTTGTCGAAATCGCCATCGGCTTCGACAAGAGCTTTTTTAGCGTCGGTAAGACCTACACCGGATAATTCTTTGAGTTTTTTGATGTTTTCAATGGTAATTTCTGCCATTTTTATCTCCTTAATAGATGAAAATTAGTTTTTGGCGGATTTGATAGCTTCGACAAAGTAATCAAGAATGAGTTTTTCAGCCTTGGTGGAATCGTCGTTAGCTGGAATGACGATGTCGATATCGGTTGGGTCGACATTAGTGTCGCAAATAGCGATAACTGGAATGTGAAGAGTTTTAGCTTCTTTAATGGCGTTCTTATCTTCGCAAGCGTCAGTGACAATGATAGCGGCTGGTTGATCAGTCATATCTTTGATACCACCGTAACGGGTGTTAAGTACAGCGATTTCTTCTTGGAAGCGTTGAACTTCGAGCTTAGAATAGCGAGCTTCGAGTTCACCGGTCTTCATGCGGCGTTCGAGATCCTTAACCTTCTTGATTTGACGGTTAACGGTTTCGACGTTGGTAAGAGTACCGCCAACCCAGCGTTCGGTAACGTATGGCATGTCGACAGATTCGGCAGCTTCTTTAACGATGGCTTTGAGTTGCTTCTTGGTGCCAACGAAAAGAATTTTCTTGCCGTCTTTGGCGATTTTCTTGGTAAGAGCGAGAGCTTCTTCGAGGCCAGCTACGGTCTTCTCAAGATTGATAATGTGAGTGTCTTGGCGCTTACTATGGATGTATTGAGCCATTTTTGGGTGCCAACGTGAGGTCTTGTGACCAAAGTGAGCTCCTGCTTCGAGGAGTTCTTTCATGTCGATAGTCTTGGACATGTTTTCCTTTCCCTTCACTTCATCTTGTCTTCAGGAAAACGGATGAAGCTGTTTCATTAAATTAATTACTTTTCTATCTTAACATAAGAGGTGGAATCTGTAAATAATTTCCTATTGAAAAAACCGCGAGTATCTGATAAAATGATGACTAATTATGAGTAAACAAGAATTGCATCCAAAAGATTATCGCTTTGTGGTTTTTGCTGATGACGCTGCGAACTTTTCTTTCTTGACTAAGTCTACCGCTAAGAGCGAAGAGACTATCAAGTGGACCGATGGAAATGAATATCCACTCGTGAAGGTTCAGATTTCTTCGGCTTCTCACCCATTCTTTACTGGTGAAGAGAAGATTATCGATACCGAAGGTCGCGTTGACCGCTTCAAGGCTCGTGCTATGAAGGCAGAAGCTTTGAAACAGGCTCTCGCCAACAAAGCTGCTAAGCAGATGAAAGAAGCTGAGAAAAAAGCAGAAAAAGCTGAAGCTTAAGTATAAAATAAGGCCAAATGGCCTTATTTTTTTGTGAAAAGTGGAATTATATATTATAATGGAGAAGTTATGGATCTTTAGCTCAGTTGGCTAGAGCGTACGATTCACATTCGTAAGGTCACTGGTTCG
>CAUUCN010000036.1:0-4180 GCA_963543945.1 uncultured Candidatus Saccharibacteria bacterium | reverse complement strand
GCGAGTTAGCAAGATATGCATCGTAAGCTAATTTAATCAATTCGTGATTAGTAACTTCGAGATTGAAGATTTCTGGATTTAAATCTGCCATATTACTCCTTTCCCTCCACAGTTACGATACCTTTCTTTGGTCCTGGGACGGCGCCCTTAAGACCGAGGATGTTGTTTTCCTTATCGATATAAGCAACGACAAGATTCTTTACAGTAACTTGATCGTGGCCCATGCGACCTGGCATGCGCTTACCCTTGAAAACTTTTTGAGGATACATCGAGCCGATAGAACCGACTTTACGAATATCGCCCTTGAAGCCGTGGGTATTGCGTGACTCTTGGAAGTTCCAACGTTTGACAGTACCAGCAAATCCTTTACCCTTCGAAATACCAGTAACCGCAACCTTGTCTCCAATTTCAAAATTATCGACTGTAAATACGTCGCCTAACTTGAAATCTGTGGTGGAATCCGTACGAAATTCCTTCAAGATTTTAGGACTTAATGTTTCTCCAGCTTTTTTGACGTGAGCTGATACCGACTTGCTCAGATTCTTACCCTTACCGTAACCGAGCTGCACAGCATTATAACCATCGGTGTCGACGGTCTTTATCTGAGTCACTGTGGCTGGTCCAGCTTGAAGGATAGTAACAGGGGTCACTAAACCATCTTCGCTGATGATTTGGGTCATACCAATTTTGGTGCCGAGGATGACTTTCATCTTTTCCTTTCCTTTACGGAGACACTCTATTAGCTAGACAGTAAGGCAGTTCCGATTTTTTTCTCTGTTTGGCCTATATTAAAAAATATTACAGTTGGAAAAAAGTGGCTTTCCTTAATTGTCTAGTTCTTCAAATGTCACCTTGATAAACTTACGAAGATGATTTTACCACAAATGGCACAGATTATCAAGGTCAGAATTAGACTTCTTCAGCCTCATCGTCCTGATCGTCATTTTTTGAGATTATTGAGTCGTTATTTTGTGTGATTTTTGCGGTTGGTTTAGATACTTTAGCTTTTTTCGTGGTATTTACTAGGTGGGTTTCCGAAAGATTTTCATAGAATAAACTTTTGCGAGTAGCGACTAGTAATAAGTTGACTAGATAATATATGCCGAAAATTACGAGCAGACCCAAAGCGATATAGGTAATGGTTTCATGGCTAAGAATATTGTTAACGAGGGCGAGATTCAGCACATTAACTAAAGCGAGCGGCAAAGTAATGAATTGAAGATAGAAAAAGAGGTAACGTAGGAAATAACGCAGATAAGTTCGCAAGATTCCGACTTTATGATTAGATTCGACCTTAAGGTTGGTCATAAAAAAGCCAATCGTGCGGCCGCGTAAGATGATGGTTGAGAGGACGAGATAAAAAATGAATGGGATTTGAATAGTAAAGAAATCAGATTCGAGATGGATTAATTTTAATACAATATCACCAAAGAAGATAGTAAAGAAACCGCCGAAGGTAAAATCAAAACCCATAGCCACGAGACGACGCAGAAGTGAAATTTTATCACTACGCTCGAGACTTTTTTTGTCGATTTGTTCTCTCGTCGGGAGATATTTGGCTAACATAGCGGCCAAAGCAAAGCCGAGAACGCCGCCGAGGGTATTAGTAATTAGGTCATCGACATCAAAGAGACGATAGTTGCCAGAATAGATAAAATAGAGTCCGCTAAGTTGAGTTAGCTCAAAGAAAAGTGAGAGAAAGAAAGACTTAATGGCGACCTGCTTAAAATTGTTTTCAAAGTAGTATTTGAGATATAATCCAAACGGTAGAGTCATAAAAACATTAAATACCGTGGCGAAGAAAGCAGGATTATTGATGATGGTGAGGTAGGATTTGGGATTTACTAGCTGCAACTTGGCGTGCTTCAAAATATCGAAGATAAAGTTAAACGGCAGAAGTTGCATCTGATGATTGTGTAAAGTAGCGGCTTTTTCAGGAGACGGGAGAGGCAAAATCACTAAACAGTAGGTGCAAAGCATATACAAAATAAAAGAATAGACGATCCAAATACGCATGCTCCAGATAGAGCCATATTTTTTGTAGTTATAAATTAGATATGGAATAGTAAAAGCTAGGGCCAGAGGCGGAAAGATGTAAGCGGCCTGTTGGATGGAATCGACATAAGTTTGCATAGGTTTATTATATAATGTAAATCATGAAAGTAATGCCAATTGTTGTTGCTGGCGCAAAGTTTTTGCAAGATTATACAAAATCTCGGGCACTGGATTATGGTGCCGGGACTGGACGAAACTCGATTTATCTAGCGAATTTAGGAATCGATGTGCTGGCGGTAGATCAAAATATTGAAGAACTCGAAAAGTTAGCCATTAATAATAAAGTGATTCATCCGGTTAAGGCTGATCTTAGAGATTGGAAGATTCAGGGGGAGTTTGATTTGGTGGTAGCGACGAATGTTTTACAATTCTTTGATAACAATACGGCAACTCGATGCCTTAATGATATGACTAATTGTCTAAACAGTGGTGGTGTTCTCTGTTTAACTTATATTCTGGATAAAAAGATTTCCTTGCCAATTGGTTTTGAGGCGATTCATACTCCGAAATTCGAGGTGATCAACTCTGGGACTAAAATAATACAAGACCCCGGGCACCCAGACTCCCCTGAACCACATCAACACAAAATTTTTTATTTCTTAGGTATAAAAAAGTAGAAGATTGCATTACAGAATATCGAAATTTAAGTTAAAAATAATTCGTTAATAAAAAATATACCCCAGAAACGGGGTATATTTTAATTTTTACTCTTACTCGAGAGTGATTTCTGTTTCAGCTTCAGTAGATTCTTCAGCTTCAGCGGTTTCCTCTTCGTTTTTACGGGCGACCACACCAGTACCTACTGGGATCTTGCGACCGATAATCACGTTTTCCTTGAGGCCATTGAGGTGGTCAACACGACCAGAGATGGCGGCATTGATAAGCACACGAGTGGTGTCTTGGAAGGAGGCGGCAGAGAGGAAGGAATCCGACCAGATAGCGACCTTGGTAATACCGAGAAGCATGCGAGTGTAAGAAGCTGGCATGCGACCCTTGGCTTCGAGCTTTTGGTTTTCGTCTTCGACGGCAGAGAGGGAGACGATGTCGCCAGTCACAAAGTCGGTATCACCTGGTTCGTCGATTACGACGCGGCTGAACATTTGACGGACGATCACCTCAAGGTGTTTTGCAGAAACTTCATCACCGTTAGCAGCATAAACGGACATAATTTCGTTCATGATGTAGCGAGCGGTAGCTTCGGCACCCTTGAACTTCAATTGATCTTGGAGATTCAAAGAACCAGTAGTGAGACGATCACCGGCTTCGACAGTGTCGGTTGGTTTGACTAACATTTCGGCATCATTAGGAATTTCGACGCGAACTGGAGCGCTACCACCTTCGGTAAGGATAATGGCGCCGTCGACGATTTGAGCATTTCCATCAAATGGAGCGATGATTGGTTCGAGACCCTTAGCCTTAGCAGCTAGGACATCACCAGTTTTAACATTGGCACCGTCTTTGATCTTAATCTTGCGGCCTTCGGAGATTTCAATCTTTTCTGAGCGACCGGCGGTTGGGGTGATTTGAACCACAAAGTGATTACCATCTTCCCAAACATCGACTAGACCAGAGACTGGAGCAATCCAAGCTTGACCCTTTGGTGAACGGGCTTCGAGAAGCTCTTCCACACGAGGGAGACCACGAGCGATAGCACCAGAACCTGCGACACCGGAGCTGTGCTTGGTATCGAGGGTCAGCTGGGTACCAAGTTCACCTAGAGATTGAGCAGCAATCACACCGATTGGTTGGTTTGGCTCAATAAGTTTACGGGTAGCGAGGTCGACACCGTAAGCCTTACGAGGGACACCATTAATACTCTTGGTAGTGAGAACAGATTGAATTTTAATTGAATCGATATTTTCATCTTCAGCGATTTGTTCGGCAATTTCACGAGTGATGAGTTCATCGGCTTCCACATAACCTGGAACGGTTTCAGCAGCGAAGCGACCAGCAATACGCTGAGCAAATTCAATACCAGTATGTTCAGTTTCAGATTTGAAGATTTCGAAACCTGGATCATCGTTTGACTTATCGACGGTAAAGACATCCTGGGCCACATCGACAAGACGACGAGTAAGGTAACCAGAGTCAGCAGTACGGAGAGCGGTCGAGACCATACCTTGAC
>CAUUCN010000035.1:0-5015 GCA_963543945.1 uncultured Candidatus Saccharibacteria bacterium | reverse complement strand
GCAACGTCAAACCGTCGCCGATCTCGCTCGAAAAAAAGTCATGGAAGCCTTTCATCAAGGTGAAAATTCTGTTGCCAACCAAAATCTAGCTAACGTCGCACCTACGCGCGTGATTTCTTCTACTGAATATAATCAAAAACTCGCAAGCACTCCACCAGCCACTTCTGCCAACTCATCTACCACAAAACCATCGAAAAATTCTTTATTTAATTTAATTTCCAAGGCGCAGAAAAAGCTAAAAGATCTCACTAAAACTACTGAAACTTACGCCAAAAATTCTTTCAAACATCCAGCAGCTGGAGCTTCAAATCCACAAACTTCTACTAGCGACACACATAATCAATCATCATTCACTTCACCCAGCCAATCACTATCCATCGATCGCCCAGTTTATCAAAATTTCGCCACCCAAAAATCTCCTGCCACAGGTAATCCTTTCCGCCGCACTTATCAAATTCAAACCGGCACCAACCGTTATAATCCCTATCAAAATCAAGGCTTAGCTAATCAGACTTTCAATGACCAAGCTCCCGCAAGTTCAAATAATATCGCAGGGAATTATACTATAAATCAGTCCTACACTACTCAGCCAAACACCCAAAATAATTCACAGTATAATTACCAAGCTCAACCTACCGGCGGCGAAATCGGTTCACTCAAGCAAGCTCCGATTAACATGAATCAAAAAATAGATTGGCAAAACTACCACAGCGCTTGGCAAAACTACTATCAAAAATATTACAGCGAATATTATGCCAAAGCCGCCAAATCCTATGTGGAAACCGAAAAAACTGAATTAAATAATCAGTACGAAAAACGTAATCAAATTGGTCAACTAGCCCTCGATAGTCAAAAAAGACTGCTCGAAAATCTTAAAAATCCAAAACCTAAAAATCTTGAGACCACAGAGCAAAATTCGGAAACTTCCGAAACCAAATCTACCGACACCCCACCGTCTCTCGAATCGATTCACGTTAAAACTATCGAAGCTACACTGAAAGAACGCATTCAGAAAAAAGCCAGCAGCAGCTTCCAGCTCTCTAAAAAACATCGCAAATTCATCCCGATTTTCGCCGGAGTTTTCACTGTCCTTTTCATTCTGTTCTTGCAATATAATCGTCTAATCTTCGCTCCGATTATGGCCTATATTGCTCCCGGAAATACCAATGACACTGAAATCACCGCCATTGATCCGACTATCACTGCCGCCCCGACCGCCGAGCCAAAACTTATCATTCCGAAGCTCAATGTCGATGTACCAGCGCACTTTAACATTGCTAATGACACGGCCACTATTGATAACGCAATGAATCATGGTGTAGCCCAGTTTAAGATTCCGGGCGCCGATGCACTCCCAGGCCAAGTCGGAAATCTCGTCATTTCTGGCCACTCCGCCGGTGATATTTACAGTAACAACCAATACAAATTTATCTTCTCCGGCCTCGAACGCCTGCAAGATAATGACCTCATCTATGTCAATTACAATTCGGTTCGTTACACTTATAAAGTGACGAAGAAACAAACCGTTGAACCAACTGATGTGGCCGCATTAGTTTACCCGACTAGTAAACCGATTCTCACCCTCATCACCTGTACGCCACTCGGATCCGACCGTTACCGTTTACTAGTGACCGCCGAACAAGTTAACCCTACCTACGAAGAAAAAGCCGTTTCTACTCCGACTAACACTGATTCTACCACTGCTTTACCAGGGAATAATACCTCTTCCGAATTGCCAGCCAACGAAAAGCCATTCTTTCAAAAAATCTGGGGCTTCCTCACCAATAATCATTAAAAACCAACCAAAAATAGACCCCACTACGGGTCTATTTTTAGCATTAGCATTATATTTAATTAAACCCAAAGAGCCCACCCATTTCATAAAAAATAGACCTGACTCCAGGTCTATTTTTATTTAATCTTAGAATAACTTATCGCGCTTAATTTGCAAACCATTATCACTCGTCCCCACATAGTAAAGATAACGGTTATCATGATTAATCACCGCATCGAAACCATTCGCTACATTTTCCAAAATCGTGCGCTGATTATCGTGATCAAAATCATAAACTTGCATCTTACCATCCACCACATCGAACATCAAATAATAATCCAATTGCCTGATCGTATTATTATTATGTTCGAATTGCAAAAGCTCCATCAACTCCAAATTCACCAACATCACTTTATTGCCGCTCACCCCCATGAAGAATTCACCATTCGCGGAAGTATAAAAGTCTGACGGCGCCGCCTCCAAAGTTTTTTCCAAAGCCAAATTCAAGTTAGTATTTTCACTATCATGATTTGGATAATCATCTGTATTATAAACACGCAAATTTTGCCCGATTACCGTATTGAGATATTTTTCACCATAAAATTCGGTTAGATTAACAAAAATGTGACTCAATCCCACTGTTTCATCAACTTCATCAATCTTAATCTCACCCGTATCTTTCAATTTAAAAATACCAATTACGAATTTTTTCTCCGCATTCAGTTTCTTCACAAAAGCTAGCTCCGAACCATACATCGAAAACTTCGCCACATCCGACACCATCGTTTCGTAAATAATTTTATCATTCAAGTTAACTTCACGAATCTTTCCATCGATCAGCATCATCAAACGCGTTGCCTGACCATCCGAAATTTGCACTTCCGAAATCACATAACTATTTTTCGCCTTCTCCGCCTTAGTAAAATCCTCCGCTTCTTTAGCTTCCAACTTTTTTTCTTGCACAATTTTCTCAATATCTTTATCAGCAAAATTACTAATTGTCTTAGTCAGATTCACACTCTTCGTGGCTTCCTTAAAATTCAACAGTAACCACTCTGAAGCCTCGCCCGAAACCAAATTCACTACTGCTTTTTCACTATTTTCATTCCAAATAATTTTCTTCAAGCTACCAGTGAATTTACCGTTCGTCACAAAACTCGAAACGCTCGTTATATCAAATTCCGAAGTCGTAATATCGCCTTCCAAATTCGTCACATATTTAAATTTTGGCGATTCTTTCAAACCGTAGAGAATCGCTCGGTGATTTGTCGCCGTTTCAAAAAAGCTCAAATCTTTTTCCGTTGCCAGAACTTCCGTCTCACGCGATTGTTTAAACAAGCGTGGATATTTCAAACGCAAAAGTTTACCAGAAGTAATTGAAATTTTCTTACTCCAAGTGTCATATCCATCTTTTTTCAAAACAATTTCATGTTCGCCGGCCGAAAGTAGCTTCGAAATATTCGTCTCCGCAATTTCTCGCCCATCTGCGATTACTTTCGCGCCAGTCGGCAAAGATTCCGCCTGCACCATACCATATTGTTCGAATTCTAATTTTCGATTCAGGCGCCAGCCCTTCACTACCGCCACCAAAACAAACACCATGAAAATCACAGCAATAAATGAAATGACATCTACTATAACTACGCGAATTAATTGATTTCGCTTTTCTTTATCAAAGTCCATACTGTCAACATTATAACACACCAACCTCTATAAAAAATCAAACATAATCACTATTGATTTGCATAAGTATTATTATTATAATTAAACAAAATAAGCGAGGAAAAATGGAAAGAAATTTAACGAACCAGCGCGTTCAGAGTCGTGCCGCCCATATTACTGTCAGAAGCTCTGGCACCCTTAATCGTCACTTCGTTAAAGCTCCTCGCAAAATTGTCTTTTCTGATGAATTTTCTGCTGTCTCAGATATTCGTACTCCAGCCACAGCCTCATATGCCACACCAGCCCCTACTGCCACCACGAAAAAAGTGACCATTTCTTTTGATTCACTTCGCGAATCACTCAAAAATAATGCAACCATGCGCCCTACTTCTAGCACCCAAGCTACTTCTGTCCCGAAGTCTCGTCCTGCCACTTCTCGCATCCAAATTTCTGCTCCGTTAGATATTTCTGCGCCAACCCCAGTTACTACACCACTTAATTTTTCTGCACCCGCACCAGTTGCCAAGCCTACCCCTATTTCCATTCCACGTCCGCTCAATATTTCAGAACCAACATCCACCCCGATAAGCTTTACGTCCCCAGTGGCACCGGTTACGTCTATTCCATTCACTAAACCAGTTGCTCCGGCTGCGCCAGTCATCCCGACAGTTCAACCAACTCCAGCTCGCCCAGTACGCGCCACTACTAAACCTCGTTCCACAGTCGCACCTTTACAGTCTCTTGCCGAACGTCGCCGCGAAGCTGACACGATTTCACATTTCTCCGCCAAAAAACTTACTAATAAATCCCGCCAAAACTCCAAGGCCCTAATGTCTGCCATGAAAGAGGAGACTAAGCCAAAATCTGCTCCAATCATGGTTAAAAAACCAAAAGTTTCTAAGAAACATCTCATCTTTGCTGTCGCTAGCTCGATTTGTTGCATGGGCGTGCTCTATGCCACTCTCAAATTCAGTATGCCAGATATTAGCGCCAAGGTCGCTGCCGCCCAAAATGGTGCTTCTTATCCATCTTTTGTACCACGCGATTTTACCGCCCGCAGTGCCTCTTTCCAGAAAAATACTTTTTCTCTTGAATTTGTCGGACCAGACAAGACCCGTTTTACTCTTGACCAAGAAAAACTCCCTTGGGATAGCAATGCTTTATTAAATAATTACGTCAAGCCAACCTGGGGCGAACAATACGACACCATTCGCGAACAGGGCCTCACCATCTACATGTACCAATCCAACGCCGCTTGGGTGAACGGTGGTACCGTGTATAAACTCAATACCACCTCTGGAAGTCTCAGTAAAAAACAACTCAAAAACATCATCACCTCACTCTAAATCACATCAATCTCCCAGAACTTCAAAAGACTCAACCCCTCAGAATCTCAGCTAACCAAGCTGAGATTTTTCTTCTCTTATTAGTAGTGGTATAATTAAGCCATTATGAATAAGGAAATTAGAACTCGTTTTGCACCCAGCCCTACTGGCTATATTCACATCGGCAATGTTCGCAGTGCCATTTATCCATACATGATCGCCAGACAAAATCACGGTCAGTTTATTTTGCGCAT
>CAUUCN010000034.1:0-5262 GCA_963543945.1 uncultured Candidatus Saccharibacteria bacterium | reverse complement strand
AAGCATACTCGGTAAAACCACCGGTACTTGATCCGATATCCAGCACGGTTTTATCTCGAAAATCAAAAGAAAAAGCTTGCGATGCCCCAGCAAGCTTATTCTCCGCTCGAGAAACTACATCTGATGAAATCTCAGATTTTTTAGATTCTATCGCTTTTTTCATCTAATTATTTTTTACGTTCACGGTAAGCGTAAGTTTCAGTATCCACAGAAACCACATCGCCTTCTTTAATAAAGGCAGGAACCTTGATCACCACGCCAGTTTCGAGGGTAGCATCCTTCATCACGGAAGTAGAAGTATCACCCTTGACGGCATTTTCAGTGTAGGTCACTTCGAGCCAAAGATTCTTAGGAAGAGTGAGATTGATGGCGGTACCATTGTAGAATTGGATTTCCATCTCATCACCATCTTTCATGAAATCTTTGGAATCGCCGACCATATCGGAAGACAATTCGTATTGCTCAAAAGTGGTTGGGTCCATGAAGTAGAATTTCTCTTCATCACGATAGAGATACTGCACCTTCTTGGTAGTAACTTCTGCTGGCTCGATCTTTTCCTGACCCTTAAAAGTCTTAGGGATAAGCGCACCAGTGATTAAGTTTTTGACACGTACGTTGACGATTGAGCCACCACGTCCCATCACTTTTTGGGAATATTCAATAACCTTGTATGGCTGACCATCAAGAGTAATTAGAGTATTTTTCTTTAAATCGGTAGGTCCGTACATAATTCTCCTTTTTTAGTTATTTGAAACAAATGGTAGGAGGGCTAGATGACGGGCACGCTTAACAGCGACAGCCAATTGGCGTTGTTGCTTAGCAGACAAACCAGTCTTAGCGATTGGCTCGATACGACCGTAAACATCGATGTAGCGTTGCATAGTTTTGACATCTTTATAATCGAAATAAAGATTTGGATCGTTCTTGATTCTTCTCATTTTTTCTCTCTTTTCTCGCTTTAATTATTAGAATGGTACTTCACTGAGGTCAATTTCGCCATCTGGAATATCATCCGGAATAGAATCTGGCATAGCCTGACTGTAACTGTTGGTGGTAGATTCTTGGGATCTGCTACCGAGCAGGTTAAAGTCTTCCATGACGATTTCCACGGCGGAACGCTTGGCACCGGTCTTATCTTCATAAGTACGTTGAGACAAGCGGCCTGAGACCATGATTGGTGTACCCTTTTTTGCATATTGAGCAATCACATTACCTGGTTTACCCCAAGCAGAAACTTCGATATAAGAAACTTGTTCTTTCTTTTCGCCGTTCATCACGTAATTGTAATTCACTGCTACTGAGAAGCTGGTGACCTCTGAGCCAGAAGTCGTAGCTCTAGTCTCTGGGTCGCGAACTACATTACCGATAATGATTGCTTTACTAAATCCCCGCGCCATAAATATACCTCACTTAATTGTTTAATTATTCTTCGTCTTTAGACTCTTTTTTGTCAGCACGGGCCTTGCGCTTAGCTTCAAATTTAGCTTTGCGTTCATCGACGGTGACTAAGAGATAACGTAAGACTTCCTCGGTGATATTAAGAGTAGAAGAAATCTTGGCTGGAGCCTGAGCTGGAAGTTCCAAATCAAAGGCGTAATAGACGGCATAGTCTTCTTTTTCGATAGGATAAGCCAAACGCTTCTTACCTTCATTGACTTCTTTGACGATTTTACCGTCGTTGGACTCAATGAGTTTCTTAATTTTATCTAAGGCTGGTGTCAGATTCATCTCGAGATCAGGATGAATCAAGACAGTAAGTTCATACTGTTTCACTTTGCACTCCTTTGGTTAAAGCAAGTACACCTTAAGTTACTTGCTGAGCTAATAATGTCTTGATTATAACACAAAAATAGAGAAAAATATAGAGTTTTCCACAATAAAAATCATTGTAATTTCTCGCGATGTCATATATAAACATAACTAGAAAGGTCTAATTGTAATTATTATTAATACAGGAGAGAAAAAGTTATCATGAATGATACTAATTTCGAGAATAATACGGAGATAAATTCCGTACATAGTGAAGCAAAGGCGCAGGGTCATGGCGGAGTGAAGGCTATGGCCATATTTTTTGCTATTACTACTTTAGCTTTAGGATGTGGACTAGCTTATGTCTATACTTCAAAGAATAAAGATACTAAGAAGCTGAATGAAGAACTCGTAGAATCGAAAGAAAAAGTGAAGTCTGCGAATGAATCGATCGCCAAGTACGAAGAAGCGACACAGACCAAAATCACTGACGTGAAACAGGACAATGTCACGGTGAAAGAGATTGTGAAGCCGATGAAAATTGACGCTCAGATGGAACAACTCACGAAGGCCCTTTACGATAAATCCCACAAGAATGATACGTTCGACGATGACCAAGGTCACAAGATTATTGAAAGCTGGGAAACACCTGTATTTGACATGCTTTTTACCACAAGTGATGGAAAATTTATGATTGCTAGAATACGACCTCTTGGGATTGGAGTTTACATAGACCAGCACGGAAATAGAGTTAATACACTGCCATTTCAAGGAGGATATGCTGCATATTGGTATCGCTCATTACCAGACGGTCAATGGAAACTTGGCGAAGAAGGACATGCACCACATTCATGTAATGAGGGAATCGCCAACGATTACAAGGAAGCTATTCGCAGTGTGAATAATGATAGAAGAAAAAATGGCGAACAACTATTTGGTGCCTGTTTTGATGAAAATAAGCATGAATACGTTTACCCATATTAATTCACTATAATTAATGCAAAAAAACGAGCGTCAAAATTTGGCGCTCTTTTTTTATTTTTTAACTGATTTTCTTCCCTATAATTATGCTATAATATGTTTATGGCTAAACAAACACGAGGAAGACGTCGAACGTCTAGAGGTAGAGCAAAAGACCCCGCTCCAACCCATCAATTACCAGGGGGGTTTTGGCGCCAAGTAATGGCCCTATTAATGATTGTGATTTCGGTCGTTTTGATTATGACTTGGTTCGGCAACGGCGGTAATTTATTGAACGATTTTCATAGCGGATCACTTTATGTGGTTGGTTATGCGACCTATGCGATTCCGGTGATTTTGGTTTATCTGGCGGTGAAAATTTTCCTCACCGAAGACAATCGTCTCCCGACCGTGATTTGGGTCACTTCTTTTCTAATGATTCTCTGGTTGGCGGGTATTTTCGACTTGCCTTCTTATGGTACGAAAAATTTAACTGGTGGCGTAATTGGCGATGCCTTAAATCATCTAGTTACTCAATTACTTGATCCATCGGTTGCGGCCTTTATTTACATCGTACTAATTTTCATCACGGGGATTTTCATTCTTCAACTTTCGCCATTAACCGTATTTAAGGATTTTGCGAATCTTTTCCGTACCGGTCGCAAGGCAGAAGATTCCGAGAATGCTCGGGTGGCTCGAAAGGCAGAGCGTGAGGTCGCGCCACTCGATGCGCCAATTCGCATTAAGGCCAATGGTGTCGAAATGTCGGCAGCCGAACTGAAGACACCGAAACTTGAGGTGAAAAAGGCAAGTATGGAAAAACCAGCCGAGCCAGAGCCAGAACGTGCTTTAACCGCAGCCTCTGATCCAGATTGGAAAATGCCAAGCGTGGAATTTCTTTCTAAGAAACACATTCCACCAGATGGCGGCAATATTCAACAAAACGCGGTAATTATTAAATCAACTTTCGTGGATTTCGGTATTGATGTGGAAGTTGAGGGTGCAAACATCGGTCCTTCGGTGACCCAATATACGATTCGTCCACCTGCCGGTGTGATTCTTTCAAAGATTGCGGCACGTGATAAGGAGTTGGCATTAAACCTCGCTACCGAAAGTGTACGTATCGAAGCGCCGATTCCAGGTACTCGCCTGGTCGGTGTAGAAATTCCGAACGTACGTAAGGAAAGCGTGAGTTTGAGAAGTCTTCTCGAGAGTGATCGCTGGAAGAAGGAACAGGCTGCACTTTGTTTTGCCGTAGGTAAGGATATTTCTGGCAACACGATCATTGCTAACCTCGCGAAAATGCCTCACCTTCTGATCGCTGGTACCACTGGTTCTGGTAAGTCGGTGATGACGAATATTTTGATTTCTTCCCTACTTTATCGTAATGCACCAAGCGATATGAAATTGATTATCGTGGACCCGAAGCAGGTGGAAATGGCGCAATATAATGATATTCCACATCTTTTGACGCCAATTATTACGGCAACCGATAAGGCACTTTCGGCGATGAAGTGGGCAGTGAACGAAATGGAGCGTCGTTATGCCTGTCTTGCGGAAGAGCGCGTAAAGAAAATTGAAGACTACAACGAAAAAATGAAGGCGCGCGCGGAAGAAGCCAAGAAAAACGGCGAAGCGTCAGAAGATGCCCCGCAAAATAACAAGATGCCTTACATCGTGATTATCATCGATGAGATGGCGGACTTGATGATGCAAGCGGGTAAAGACCTCGAACAGTTGATCGTGCGTATCGCCCAGAAGGGTCGTGCCTCCGGTATTCACTTGGTGCTCGCCACCCAGCGTCCGGAAGTAAAGGTGGTCACCGGTTTGATTAAAGCAAACATTCCAGGACGTATCGCCTTCAAGGTGTTAAACGGTATCGACTCACGTATGATGCTCGAATCGGGTGGGGCAGAAAAATTACTCGGTAACGGTGATATGCTGATGCTAACTACCGAAATGATGGGTAAACCACGTCGTATTCAGGGTGCGTTCGCCTCGGATGATGAAATTAATAAATTAACCAATTTCCTGCGTGAACAGAGACAACCAGAATATAATAATGAGGTGATTTCTCAAGCAGTGCAAATTAAGGGCCTTGGACCTTCGGATGGTGGCTCATTCGGTGAACTCGGACGCAAATATGATCCATCCGATCCAGTAGTACGTAAAGCGATTGAGATTACTTTATCCAAGGGTAAATTCTCGACCGCCATGCTGCAAACCTACCTCGGTAAGGGTCACGGCTTTGTCTCGGGCCTCGCGATTTGGTTGGAAGAAATCGGGGTGATTGGTCCAGCTAACGGCAATAAGCCACGTGACGTAATGATTAAATCTCTAGAAGAATTCGATCAATTAGCCAATAGCTAAAATTACAACAGGATTATGCTGAAATAATCCTGTTTTTTATTGCTTTTTTTGACATTCTCATATATAAACATAATTAGAAAGGATTATATTTTTTATAATTTTTATTTCACTATTATTAATAAATTTTTAGGAGAGAAAAAGTTATCATGAATGATACTAATTTCGAGAATAATACGGAGATAA
>CAUUCN010000033.1:0-5754 GCA_963543945.1 uncultured Candidatus Saccharibacteria bacterium | reverse complement strand
ATTTGACGCTGTTTCGAGTGGAATTTAAGATGTTAATTTATCGCTTTTGGAATCGCTACGAGCCGGAACTGATGGAGGCAATCTACGATCATTTTCTGGCGGACCTAGTGGCAGAGCTATATCGTTGGCGTCGCGAGAAATATCACAAGAATTTTATTGTGAAGCACGCGCGAAATTTGGTGTATTTGACGAAAAATGCCCCAAAGTTTTATGTAAATCTGGCTTAAGGTAGGGGCGTTAAATTTTGGTGAAAACTGTATTTTAGGAGTAGAATCTAAAGTACTAAAAACTGGAAGACTTTTTGGTGGTATTATTCGATGCTGGTAATTTCACCGTTTTTGAGATGAAGTAGGCGCTGGTTTTTAGAGCCTCGAAATTTTAGGGTGAGGTCACGCTGGGCAAGGACGAATGGTCCATCAATCAGGGCATCGAGGGTTTTGAAAAATTCCCATTGGTCATTCTGTTTTGCTTTAATTTCTTCATAAGTATAGCCAGAAAATGACCAAACATTCCAACCGAGCTCTTCTTTGACGAATTTAGCAATTTCAATACAAGCTTCGGCTTGGAGTGACGGTTCCCCGCCACAGAAAGTGAGGCCAGTTTGCCCCTTGAGGGAACGGAGTTCTTGTTTGATATCTTCAATATCAACGAGAACTCCCCCCTCTTCGTCCCAGGTTTCTTGATTTTGGCAGCCTTCACAGTGAATAAAGCAACCTTGGGTCCAAATCACGGCGCGTAGCCCGTAACCATTGACGATGCTATCGTGTTCAATCGGGCCGGAAAGACGGATGTGATACTTATCAGAACCAGGGACGCGGGACGACATTTAGGCTTTTCCTAGAGATGACTTAGCGGTATGCTTGGCGTGTTCGCGGGCGGCCTTTTCGGCTTTGGTGTAGGTGCCAGAAACATTGTGTTTGACACGGTCATGCTCTTCAGCGCGTTTCGCATCATTCCAACGATCAAGTGAACCAACGAGGTAGCCAGTAATGCGGCGAAGACGTTCAAAAGGAATCTCTCCTTCAAGGCGGCCACAAGATGGGCAACGTTCACCTGGAATAATTCCAGAAAAACCACAGACTGGGTCACGATCCACTGGATGGTTAACTGAGCCGTAGCCAATGCCAGAATCGTGCATTTTACGAATGACGGCTTCGAAGGCCTCAATATTTTGCGATGGGTCGCCATCAAGTTCGACATAGGAAATGTGGCCGGCTGGACAGAGTGCGTGATATGGCGCTTCGATCTCGATTTTTTCAAAGGCTGAGATTGGGAAGTAAACTGGAACATGGAATGAATTGGTGTAGTAGTCACGATCATTTACGCCTTCAATGAGACCAAATTCCTTGCGGTCCATTTTAGTAAAACGTCCAGCGAGGCCTTCGGCTGGTGTGCCAAAGAGGCTGAAGTTAAGGTGATATTTTTGGCTATATTCATCACATCGCTTGGTCATATGTTCGATAATTTCGAGACCTTTCTTTCTGGCTTCTTCGTCTTCACCGTGATGTTTGCCGAGCATAGCTTTGAGAGTTTCGGCGACGCCAATAAAGCCAATAGAAAGTGAGCCGTGCTTGATTACGTCGCGCAATGTATCGTCTGGGCCGAGCTTTTCGCTACCAAACCAGTTCCCTTCTCCCATGAGGAATGGGAAGTTACGGACGTGTTGGTTGGCTTGGAACTCAAAGCGTTCGAGTAGCTGGTCGGCAACTAGGTCCATTAATTCGTCGAGTTCCTTATAGAAGCCTTTCCAGTCTGCTGTTTTACGCTCCTTTAGTGCGATACCATGCTTAATGCCAAGACGAACTAGGTTAATAGTAGTGAAAGATAGATTGCCGCGGCTAGTTGCGATACCGTCAGATTCTGGGAAGACAGAAGAGAAAACGCGAGTACGGCAACCCATGGTAGCGATCTCAGTATTATAGTCGCCTTTCTTGTAGTACTTAATATTGAATGGAGCATCGATGAAGGTGAAATTTGGGAAGAGACGCTTGGAGGAAACTTCCATACTGCGCTTGAAGAGGTCGTAGTTTGGATCTTCTGGATTGTAGTTAATTCCCTCTTTGACTTTAAAAACGGAGATTGGGAAGATTGGGGTCTCACCACGACCAAGACCGCGCTCAGTAGCTTCGAGAAGCATCTTGGAAACGAGACGGCCTGACTCGGTGGTATCGGTACCGAAGTTAATAGAAGTAAATGGGACTTGTGCGCCAGCACGAGAATGCATGGTGTTTAGATTATGGATGAAGCCCTCCATGGCTTGGAAAGTCTGGTTTTCGGTATCTTTCTTTGCTTCGTTAATGACAATAGCTGGAATCTTGAGAGATTTTAGGGTTTCTTCGTCGCCGTATTTAATATCTTCTGGAATGGTTATATCAACTTTTTTACCGGAGAATTCGTTATATTTTTTAAGATTAGCGCGGAGGGTTTTCTTAAAAGTTTTGTCGACACCGGGAGCCATGGCGTAATCGAAATTTGGAATAGCTTGACCACCATGTTGTTCATTCTGGTTAGCCTGAAGAATGATGGCAGCAAGCGCAGCATAGGAACCGATAGAATTTGGCGTACGGAGATGCCCATGTCCGGTATTAAAACCGCCATTAGCAAAGAGTTTTAATGGATCAGTTTGGCAGCAAGTTAATGTACCGGTGGCATAGAAATCTAGGTCATGAATATGGATATCGCCACGGTCATGAGCGGCACCAAAACGTGGTTCCATGAGAACAGATTTGGCGAAAAACTTAGCACCTTCGGCACCAAATTGAAGCATTTTACCCATAGCGGAGTTACCGTCGACGTTCGCATTACTACGCTTAATGTCTGAATTTTGTTTGGCATCAAGTACGGCAATGGTGCGATAGGCATCCATGAGGCTGGTTTGAGCCATGCGGCGAACCGTGCGCTCATTGCGGTAAGAAATATAAGCTTTGGCGGTTTTCTTATAACTTGATTCCATGAGAACTTTTTCAACAATATCTTGAATTTGTTCGACGGATGGGGTTTTCTTTTGGTCAAGTTTTTCAAATTCTGAAACAACTTTTTCAGCTAGGCGCTTGGCGCGTTCTTCTTTGAATTCTTCAGTGGCAGCACCGGCTTTTTTGATGGCATTGGTGATTTTTTCGATATCAAATGGGACCACTTTTCCATCTCGCTTGACAACTTTTTTGAGCATAAAAAATAAATCTCCTTATTCTAACAATCTTCTCTTTTAGTTATTTTTGTTTGTTTTTCACGCTATATATGTTTTGGTAATTACGCTATATATAGTGTCTATGCTTATTCTATAACGCTATATGTAGCGTGTCAACATAAAATTGGTTGTACTATTTAGACATTTTATGTTATAGATGTATAATATTCAGAGATGAGAAAAAAGTTGAATAATAATATTATCGTGCCGGAAAAGTGTTGGGTGGGTGATTCGCAAAAAATCTGTTACAAAACCCGCGAAGAAGCTGAGGTAGCTGCGATGGTGGCGGCGCATGATTACCACGCGCCGGCGCTTTCGGTGTATCGCTGTGAATATGGCGACCACTATCACTTGTCTTCTCGGTAATTCTTGACAGAAGTTTAAGATGTTGTATTTTAACACATCTATTTAGAATACAGTCTTCTCTTAAGATATCTAGGCATGCCAGAGTCAGGTACGGCTGGAATAATTTTTTTAGTATCCTTATCTTGGGTAGTTGTTGAGTCTGGCTGTTTCTGATGATTAGATTTTTCTTTTGATTCTATGCTCGGATGAGATGAATGATCTTCTTGGTGATTTTTTGTGTTAGGGGTATCGGAGTTATTGTTATGTTTTTCATTATTTTTCTCGGAATTAGAATGTTTATCTGGTTTAGATTTATTATCGGTTTTTTGCTTATCGGGCTTTCCTCTCTCTGGCTCTTTTTTATCTTCGGACTCCTTTTTGCCTTCAGATTCCTTTTTATCTTCGGACTTTTTATTAAAAATGCCACGGATTCGGTCTGTAAGATTTTCAGTTTGTTCTGAAAAGGCATTATGTTTTAGGACATCTAATTCTCGAAGTAGGTCGCCAAAATGATTATCTTCAGGCTCTTTTGGTGGTTGTGGTGGCTCGGAAGGGTCGGGATTGGTGGAGTTATTCGGATTACTTGGGCTGCTCGGATTACTCGAACCGTTTGTCTTATTGGAGTCGCCTGAATTGCTTGGATTATCTGAACCTTCCGAATCGTCGGTTTTATCTGGTTCGCTATCCTTGATTGGAATGTTTTGCTCTTCGGTTTTATAAATCCTAGCGTCATCGCCGATATGATGGATTAAAATATGATGAGCTTTGGTTGGATCGAGTTTGTCAAAATTTAGACTGTCGCTGGAAGTGAACCCTTGAGCTATACCGTCAATAACCAGTAGTTTCTGTTTGGTTTCATGGTGATAATTTGGGTCAGAAATTTTGGTAGGAAGTGGAGTGATTTCAGCACGCCATTTGCGACCTTTGAACTCAAGCTCGACGGTTTTTTGCCTTAAATCTTCGAATTCGACAAATTTAGTTGCATAATGCTCAGGATCTTGCTGCAGGCGAAGTGGTCGATCGGTGTAGGTGTTGGTGATACTGAAATTATTTCCATCAAAGGTTACAGTATAGGTTGGAATATCACCATTTTGAGCACGAGTCTTTGGTTTATTCTCCACTAGTTCTAATTTTTCATCGATGAATTTTTCACTGGCGGCGTTGCTGAAATAGTGACCATGCATATCAAGGGTAAAATCATAAACTGAACTAGTGAATTCCGATCTACCACCATCGCCATTGATGACAAATGGTGTGAGATGCTTGGCCTCTAAGAGATATTTAAGTTTCTGTATGTATTCACCACTGGTATAATCGAAATAAATTTCGGCCGGAGTGGAGAGGATGAAACCCTTAGTAGTGTCATGTTGAAGTTTTTGTTCGGACGAAATTTGATAGATTGCTTGATAAAGATCAATAATCGATGCGTTTTTTACAGAAGTATTAGACTCATCATAGTGTTGCTTTAGAAGCTGCTCAAGTTGAAGTAAATTATCAGTGTTGGTATTGAAATCTGTAATTTTTTGATACTTGGCAAAACCGTGATGGTCGGTAGCGAAATCTACTTTATAGATATGGAAAAGTGCATGCTTGTGTTTTCTGGCTTCGATATTGCTAATTAGTTTTTTATACTGCAAGGACAAAGCAGCTGGATTGGCTTTATTAAAATTGATAGCAACAATATATTCATGGTCGATACTGTTAATTTTAGGGTGAGCTAGACGATTCTGAAGTTGCTTAATGAAATATGATGAATAGCCAACTTTTAATACTCCCGGTTTTGCGAGCTTTTTGGTGCCACGTAGGATTTGACCAACTATGTGTGCGGATTCGGCATAGGCATCACGATTGGCATAGGCGAGATGTCCTGATATAAGGTTTTGGTGGATAAACTGGAATTTTCCGAGATTAATTTCGGAAAGACCTAGTGGGTCAAAGAAGCTGCCGCACATAAAATCACCGGAATTACACCAAGTGCCAATTTTTCCGGAGAACTTAGCATTTGGCAGATAAGGTTTTTGCGCTCCTAGAATACCATGTTCTACGTCGCAATCGGGGACATTGATGCGATAGTCGGATTGTACGCCATGATAACATGGCTTGTCTTTGCCTTCTCCCTCTGGCAGATGTAGTTTAGGATCACCGAAAGTCGAGAGATAAATGATTTTTTCGGGATCTAAGGTGCGAATGGCGCGACTCATTACAATTGCGCCCTGAGAATA
>CAUUCN010000032.1:0-6681 GCA_963543945.1 uncultured Candidatus Saccharibacteria bacterium | reverse complement strand
CAAAATCACGGATTATGCCGATCGCCTGCTCGCCGATGTTGATAGTCTCGACTGGCCAGAGAAAATCAAAACCATGCAGAAAAACTGGATTGGTAAATCAGTCGGCTCAGAAGTTGTTTTTCAGGTAGCTGATTCTAATCGTCAAATTAAAGTCTTTACTACTCGCATTGATACAATCTTTGGTGCCACTTTCTTAGTACTCGCCCCAGAACATCCACTTGCGCTTGAGCTTGCTATGGAAGATCAAAAAGCCGAAGTGGCAGAATATGCTAAAAATGCTATTAAAAAATCCGAAATCGAACGCCAAGAAAACAAGGAAAAAACCGGTGTTTTCACTGGTAGCTACGCGATTAATCCAGTTAACGGTGCCAAAATGCCAATCTACGTCGCAGATTATGTCTTAATCGGCTACGGTGAAGGTGCGGTGATGGCGGTTCCGGCTCATGATGAGCGTGACCAGGCTTTTGCTGAAAAGTATGGCCTTGAAGTCAAGACCGTGATTGATGGAAATGAAATCTTAATTAATTCTGGCGATTACACCGGTCTCAGCTCTGAAGAAGCCAAAGCAAAAATCACTGCAGATCTTGAAAAAAACCAGATTGCCGCCCCTCGCACCACCTATCGTATGCGTGACTGGTTGATTTCTCGTCAACGCTACTGGGGTTGCCCAATTCCAATTGCTTATGATAAGGACGGTAATCCTCACGCAATTCCTGAAGATCAATTGCCAGTAGTTTTGCCAGATATCACTGACTATAAACCTGATAGCTCTGGCCGTTCTGCTCTCGCTAAGGCTGAGGACTGGAAAAAAGTTATTATCAATGGTGAAGAAATGACGCGTGAAACCGATACTCTGGATGGTTATGCTTGTTCCTCTTGGTATCTCTGGCGTTACACTTCACCTCATGATAAAGAGCACGCTTGGGATCAAGAAGCTGTAAAATACTGGGCTCCGACCGATATCTATGTCGGGGGAGATCACGCTGTGGCTCATCTTCTTTATGTGCGTTTTTGGGCCATGTTCTTCCATGATTTAGGTTTGCTGCCTTTCGAAGAACCAGTCAAGACCTTGCTTTATAACGGTTACATCAATGCTCCAGATGGCAAAAAAATGAGTAAATCTAAGGGCAACGTCATCGATCCACTCGACGTGATTGATTCTGGTTACGGTGCCGATACTCTGCGCACTTATGAACTCTTCATCGGCCCCTACAATGAAGATGCTGCCTGGAGTACCAAGGCTATTGGTGGTGTTTATCGCTTCTTGAACCGCTGTTTTAATTTAGTTTATCTTGAAAATACTACCGCCAAGGTCGATGACGAGGCTAATCTAATGGCTCGCCATAAAACCATCAAAAAAGCCACCGATGATATGAATCGTGCCAACTTCAATACTGTAGTGGCCGCCCTCATGGAATATGTCAATCATCTCTATAAAAACGGCGCCGCTCAGGCTGACCTAGTGGTACTCGCTAAGTTACTTTATCCATTTGCCCCACATCTCGCTTCTGAAATGCTCGAGACGCTCGGGTTCGACATTTCTTGGCCAGCCTACGATGAATCGGCCTTAGTTAGCGAAACTGCCGAATATATCGTCCAAGTGAACGGAAAGGTCCGCGCTAAATTACAACTTCCGACCGATATCTCTCAGGAAGAAATTCAAAAGCTTGCCCTAGCCGACGAAAATGTACAAAAATACCTGAATGGTGAACCACGAAAAATTATTTTCCCACCAAATACTCGCCTCGTTAGCATCGTGGCCTAAATCTAAAATCTTTTCTCAAAAATCCACGAAAAAATCTCTCACCCGCTCTGATTTTTTCTTGCAAACCACGACTTTTTATAGTACAATAATACAAATCTATATATTAACAAGGAGCATTTAATGCCTGAACCTAAAAAGCAAAGCAGCCCAAGAAAGACTGGTCTACGCCGTAGCCACCTTCGTCTTGTCTTAGCTCGTGCAGTTAACAAGAAATCACCTGTTAAGGCTTTCGAGACTGCTAAGAAAACCCCAAATCTTAAAGTTAAAACTGTTAAAACCGCAGTCAAAGCTACTAAAAAGACAAAGAAAAGCGAAAAATAATGGCAAGTAATCGGCACCTTGGCAGAATTATTATCCTTCAAAGCCTCTATGAATATGAGGTGAGAAGTTTGGCGGGCGACGCTACAGCCGACATTAATGTTATTATCGCAAAAAATATCGAACCATACGTTAAAGCCGTTGGTGATACTGATTTTATTATCAATACCACCAAGGGTATTTTGGAACATCAAGAAAAACTTGATCAAGAATTGCATCCATTAGCACCTGAATGGCCACTCGCCTCTATTGCCGCGATTGACCGTAATATTTTGCGCCTCGGGCTCTATGAGCTCGAAGCTCAAACCGTGCCACCAAAAGTTGCCATCAATGAATCCGTTGAATTAGCTAAAGCTTTTGGTTCAGAAAATTCTTCTAAGTTCGTCAACGGTGTTCTCGGTACCGCTTATAAACAGCTCGGGTTCGAGAAATCTGAAGGAACAAATGAACAATCAAAGACCAGTTCAGTCGAAGGCGAAAAACCTCAAGAAGACTAAACCAAAGACCAAAACTGATTCTCGTCGCGCATTTACCCCCAAGACTCGAAATTCTCGCGACTCCAATCTTAAAAAACTTCAACAAAAAATTCTCAAGAAAAAACCGACCATCAAAGAAATTGTCCGCGAACCGACCTCTGGTGGTATCGTTTTCCGACTGACTAAAGATAAAAAAAATATTGAAGTTTTACTCATCCAAGATTCGAAAAACCGTTGGACTATCCCAAAAGGGCATATCGAGCCGGGTGAAACCGCAAAGCAGACCGCCATTCGCGAAATTGGCGAAGAAGCCGGTCTGAACCATATCCAAGTCCTTTCATGGCTCGGCAAAATCCACTTTAAGTATCGTCGTATTGATAAATTAGTGTTAATGACTACCCAGATTTATCTTGTACGCTCACTGGATACTACCGAACGCCCAACCAAAGAAAAATGGATGAACGGCATCAAATGGTTTAGTTTCCAGGATGCAATTAATGTGATTGAATATGAAGATATCGAAAAACTTATGCTCATTGCCAAAAAACGCATCCGTCAAGGAGAATATTAAATAAAATTTGAGTTTCTCAGGATACTTGAAAAACACTTCAAGTATCCAAAAGATTCCCAAGAAAGTAGTTATGGAACAAGAAATAAATCTTGCTGATTATCAAATTAATATCGCGGACATCAGGCAGCATATTGATGAGGTCGCAGTCAATAAGACTAAGAAGCAACCTCAAAACGCTGAAGAATTTACCGCCGATACTAAAGCTCTCTATGCTGACTTCGCCAAAGAAAAAATGGGTATCGAATTTAAAGATATCTCGCTCTTTATTACCGCCCTTACTCATCGTAGCTATGTCAATGAGCATAAAAAAGCCCATATCGAACATAATGAGCGTCTTGAATTTCTCGGTGACGCGATTTTGGAACTCGTCACCTCTGATTTCCTTTATCGTAATTTTACTGAACCAGAGGGAATTATGACCGCTTGGCGTTCCGCTCTTGTGCGCACTGAATCTATTGGTCGCGCTTCCACCGAAATTGGCTATCTTCATCTCATTCGTCTCTCGAAGGGCGAGAAGCTCGGTAGTGATCGCACTCATGCCTCGATTATTGCCGACTGTTTCGAAGCGGTGACTGGCGCGATTTACCTCGACCAGGGCTATCTTCGCGCTAAACAGTTTATCTATCAACACATTTTGACTAAAATGGACGAAATTATCGTCAATGAATCTTGGCGCGACTCCAAGAGCTATTTGCAAGAATTAGCGCAGAAAACCGATGGCGCCACCCCTCAATATCACGTGATTAAGGAAGAAGGTCCGGACCATGACCGTATCTTCTCAGTTAATGTGGTGGTTGCTGGTCACATTCGTGGCACTGGTTCTGGTCATAGTAAGCAAGAGGCCCAGTCCAATGCTGCCACCGAAGGTATTAAATATTACAAAAAGCACCTCGGCAATCAACTTCCAGCTACTGGTCGTCTCACACTGCGCAAGTAATTTATCATCCAGATCAAATATAAGCCTCATTGCTTTATAAGTAATTTGCATTTTTTCAGAAAATCAGTTAAAATATTTAAAATTAATTAAGGAGAAAACATGCTCGCGATTCGTATGCAGCGTAATGGTCGTACTCACTACCCAACATTTCGACTAGTCGTCCAAGAATCCCAGCGTCATCCACTTTCTGGACGCGTTGTGGCTGAGGTCGGCAATTACAATCCAGAAACTAAGAAAACCACCCTAGACAAGGAAAAAATCGAGTTCTACCTCAAGAATGGTGCTCAACCATCTACCCGTGTAGCTCGTATCTTGAAACTCGAAGGTGTCAAACTTCCTGACTGGGTCAAAGAACCTACCAAGAAGCAAAAAGCTCCAAAGCACGCAGACAAGCTCCGCAAGAATCAACCAAAAGAAGAAGCTGAAGCTTAATTTCTTAAAAAACGCTCCGAAGAGGGGCGTTTTTTCACCAAAAGTGCTATAATATAACCATAAACTTAACCGGAGAACCTATGTCAACCATTGACCAACAATTTGTCGAATTTATCGTAAAAACTCTTGTCAGTAATCCAGAAAAAGTCGCTATTAATCGTGTAATTGATGAAAAAGGTGTCTTACTTTCACTTTCTGTCGACCCGGAAGATGTCGGTCGCGTCATTGGTCGCCGTGGTGCTACCGCTCAATCCATCCGCACCCTTCTTCGCGCTCTTGGTACGAAGAATGACGCCCGTTATAATCTTAAGATTGTCAATACTGATGAACTCGATGGCGAAGGCGAACCTACTGCTGCTCGCACCGTCGCTGATTACGACGAGGAGACCGAAGAGGAGAACGACGGTCTCGCTGAGAAAACTCGTGCTGAGCTCGCCGATCTCGATGATCTCGAAGTCTAATAGACTACACGGAATCAATTTATAATTGCCGAAAATACCCCGGAAAATGGGGTATTTTTCTTGCTAAATTCTCTTGACATTCAATATGATAATGGTTATACTAATGATAGTTCATTTTTGAACGAAGCCTAACTGCGAGTCGGCTTACATAAACAAGTTGAGAGCTTATATGTTCAAAAATCCCACCCGAAATCAGGTGGTTTTTTGATTCCAAAAATCAGAAATACCCCTTGAAAAAATCCCGAAAATGCGTTAAAATGGCTACAAGAAGTAGTGTGCCTACTATAAACATGTCTTTTTATTTTAGCGAGGTGGAAAGACATAAGTAGCAGTAATCTTCGGCGCTAAAGATTATTAACACTAAATAAGAGGGAAAAGTGAGTAAAAATAGTACCATTCCAGATGGCAATCATGTCTTTTTCACCGAAGGAGACAAATTGCCTATCCCTGATCTTACTGCACACCAGAAAGATTCTTGGGAAGAATTTGTACGTTCGGGTCTACGCGAAGTTTTCACCGAACTCAATCCAATTGATGACTATACTGGTCAGAAATTGTCACTAAAGTTTAAAGATTATGAATTTAAGGCTCCAAAGCATACCATTCAGGAAGCCAAATATAATCTTGAAACCTACGAAGCTCCTTTGCATGTCAAAGCTGAACTTCAAAACAAAGTCACCGGCGAAGTTGTCGAACAGGAAATTTACTTCGGTAATTATCCATGGATGACTGACCGTGCTACCTTCATTATCAATGGTACTGAGCGTGTAATCGTCTCTCAGTTGATTCGTTCAGCTGGTGTCTTTTTCACCGCCGAAACCATTGGTATGAAACGCTATTACGGTGCTAAGGTGATCCCGGGTCGTGGTGCATGGCTCGAATTCGAGACCGCGCCAAATGGTTGTATTTATGTGAAGATCGACCGCCGTCGTAAAATCCCAGTTACCACTTTACTTCGCGCTCTTGGCGTTGCTAAGGATGCCGATATTAAGGCCAAATTCGAAAATGTTGACACTGGTGCGATTAATTACATCGATTCCACCATCGACAAGGACACTACCAGCTCTCAAGCTGCTGCCCTTCTCGAAGTCTACCGCCGCCTCCGTCCAGGTGACTTGGCTACCGTTGAAAATGCTCGTTCCATGGTTGAACGTACTTTCTTCGACTACAAGCGTTATGACTACTCTCGTGTCGGTCGTTTCAAGATTAACCAACGCCTTGGCTTTGATACACCTAACGACAGCACTCATCGTACTTTGCAAATGGATGATCTCGTGGCAATTATCGCTGAAATCATTCGCTTGAATAATACTCAAGAACCAGCTGACGATATCGACTCACTCTCTAATCGCCGTGTACGCATGGTTGGTGAGCTCGTCCAACGTCAATTCCGTCTTGGTATGCTTCGCTTGCAACGTAATATCCTAGACCGTATGTCAATGGTTGACGCTAAAGAAAAAGTTACTCCATCTCAGCTGCTTAACCCACGTCCAGTGGTAGCTGCAGTTCGTGAATTTTTCAGCACCTCTCAGCTTTCTCAGCTAATGGATTCTTACAACCCATTCGGCGAGCTTGCTCACAAGCGCCGTCTATCTTCTATGGGTCCTGGTGGTCTCACTCGTGAACGCGCCGGTTTCGATGTGCGTGATACTCACCCTACCCACTACGGTCGCATCTGTACTGTAGAAACCCCAGAAGGTGGTAACGTGGGTCTCGTCTTG
>CAUUCN010000031.1:0-7564 GCA_963543945.1 uncultured Candidatus Saccharibacteria bacterium | reverse complement strand
TAACTCGAGCTTTTGACCAGTTCGAGATTTTATTTTGTCTAAAATTAGCACTCTTGAATTTTGAGTGCCAAGTGCTATAATTAAATTATCAATTATGAATAACGAAATTAAACTCACAGAACGTCAAAAACTCATTCTCTTCGCCATTATCGAGGAGTATGCTGATGTTGCCACCCCTGTTGGCAGTGTTACTTTAGCTAAATTATTCAATGTTTCTTCCGCCACGATTCGCTCAGAAATGGCACGCCTCGAAGAACTAGGTTACATTACCTCGCCTCATACTTCTGCGGGTCGTATTCCGACCGATTATGGTTACCGCTATTATGTAAATTCACTCTCCTCTAATCCGCATCTGGGGGATTGCATGGAAGCCTCCACTCAGGATTCTGCCTCCTTTGATTCTGAGTCGAAAAAGTCAGCTTCAGATTCTATCTTAACTTCTGATGAATCTGCAGAAGCTCTCGAAATTATTGATTCCATTTTTAACCATTGGCTTAATCCTTCACCTCATAAGGCTCTCGGCAGTGGGGAGGAAAATGAGGGTAGCCGCAGCCTTCACGCTTTGGAGGTTCGTATTAATGCTCAGGAACGCGCTGATTTCGCTATTCGTTCGGCCGTTGATATGTTAGTCGAGTTGACTGGTAATCTCGGTCTTGCCACCATCGGTAACCAGCTTTATTACTCTGGTATCTCCAAGCTTTTTTCTCAGCCAGAATTTGTTGATTACGAACGTATTCAGGCAGTATCGAAGCTACTTGATAATCTCGAGCCATGGCTGCATGAGGCCAAGCCAGGTGAGCCACTGAATATTTTCATTGGTCACGAAAATCCGATCGGCAAGAATTCTGATGCCTCGCTCATTATTAGTAAATTCCGTTCGCCATATTCAGATGATAGTTATATCGGCGTGCTCGGGCCTACTCGTCAAAATTATGCTAAAATTATGAGTCTCGTCCGCCATGCCGGTCGTTATTTGGAGAATACTTTGTAAGGAGAAAAAATGTCAAAACCACAAGATGAAACCACTAAGTCAAATTTTAATTTCGAAAATTCCGCAGCCGAGAATCTAAATCAAGCTAGTCCAGAAGTGAATTTTTCGGATAATCTTGATCAATCTGCTGACCCTATCTCTGCAGAATTCGCCAATCTAAAGCAGCAAAATGCTGAATTTTTGCTTGACCTCCAGCGTACACGTGCAGATTTTGAAAATTTCCGCAAGCAGGTTGAAATGCAACGCGAACAAGCTAAGAAAACGGCTACTCATAGCACTATTTTGAAATTTCTCCCGCTGATTGATGACATGGGTCGTGCTATCTCTGCTCACTCGGAATCACTTTCTCCAGTTCAAAAAACTCTTGAAAAAACCATGAAATCCCTCGGTCTCGAAAAAATTGATGCCAATCCAGGCACAATCTTTAATCCCGAGCTTCACAATGCTATCTCTATGGAAGAAGGCGAAGGTGACCAGGAAGTTATCGCTGAAGAACTGATTCCAGGCTATCTCTACCAAGGTGAAGTTTTACGTACTGCCATGGTTAAAGTTACTCACCAGGCCTAAAACATTTAGAAAATTCATTGAGCCGTGTCTCCGCCCGGCTCAATTTTTTACGCCCTGAAATCCCTTATCGCTTATGCTATAATATTTTATATGTATAGTGGTGAGCGCTTTATTGATTTAGATAATTTATTAGCTAGGGTCCGTTTTTGTAATTATTTGACGGTTGCCCAAATCTTCTTGCAGGATAATTTTCTCCTAGAAACTCCCTTGAAACCTGCCGATGTTAAGCCGCGTTTGCTTGGTCACTGGGGGACTTGTCCAGGGATTAATCTGGTTTACGCTGCGCTAAGGGCTTATTTTGGCCAGCGCGACTTTACCTTTGTTTTGGGTCCAGGCCATGGTTTTCCTGCGCTCCAGGCTAACCTGTTTTATGATGGGGAATTAGCTAAGGTTGACCCTACGCTTTCTCGTGACTATGCCGGCCTCAAAATTATTTCCAAGATGTTTTCCCGCATTGGTGGCTTCCCGTCTCATGCTAGCCCGGTCACCCCAGGTGTGATTTGTGAAGGCGGCGAACTGGGTTATTCACTCGCCACCGCTTATGGTTCCGTACTCAATCGCCCTAATCATACTACGGTAGCTCTCATCGGCGATGGTGAATTTGAAACCGCTACCATGCTTGGTAGTCTCAATCTTAATCGTTTGTTGCTCAGCGAATCAAATGGTCGGGTTTTGCCGATTTTACATCTTAATGGTTACAAAATCTCTGCGCCAACCGTCGCCAGTCGCCGCTCCGAGCACGAGTTGAAAGAGCTAATCAGAGGTTTCGGCTACACGCCAATTCTAGTCAAGGAAACGCTTTCCGAAACTTACGAAGAATTTGGTAAAAAATTTAATACTTCCGCCAATTTTACTCCTGAGCTTGATGAAAAATTGCAAAAAAATCTCTTAGAAAATCTACTGCAAGCGCTCTTCCAGGCTGAAACCACTGAAAATCCACCATTTATTATCTTCGTCTCCGAAAAAGGTCTCACTGGTCCTCGCCAAGCCGAAGGTATGAAAGTGCGTGATAATTTTAAATCTCATCAAGTACCACTTCCTAATGCCAAAACCGATGAAACTGAACTTAAGATGCTCGAAAAATGGCTCAAAACTTATCGCTTCAATGAACTATTTGATCAAGAGAAAGGATTTTTGATTCATGAAAACTAAATCTCCCGCCAAGGCTTTTGGTGCTTTGCTTTCTGAGAAAATGCAAAGCGACCCAGATTTTTATCTCTTTTCTCCTGATGAAACCACTAGCAATAAAATCGATGCTGTTTATGACCAGACCACCCGCGCTTGGGGTGATTTAGCTATCGAAAAATGGGACATGCCGGAATCTGCCACCGGCCGGATTATCGAACTTCTTTCGGAAAATGTGCTCTTTTCTACTATGGTCGGGCACCTTATGACCGGAAAAGATGCTTTGATGACTAGTTACGAAGCTTTCTTCTCGATCATTCTTTCACAAATTGTCCAACATCTAAAGTTTCTCGAGCAGGCCGAAACCGTCTCTTGGCAAAAGTCTTATCCTTCCGCCAATCTTCTCAGTACCAGTACTTGTTGGCGTCAGGACCACAATGGCTTTTCTCATCAATCACCAATCCTTCTCTCCGCTTTGCTCGCACGTCCAGGGCATCACGTCTCCTGTCTCTTTCCGCTCGACGCCGAAAGTGTGAAACCGTGTTTTAATTATCTATTTGAGCGCCAAAATCAAGTCAATTTAGTTACTTTAAATAAGACCGAACAGCCAGTCTTTCTGAACGAAAAACAAGCCGAACTTTGTTTCAAGCGAGGTATTTGCTTCTTCGACACCACCAAGTTAAATGGTTCGCTTCAGGCTCTTGATAACTCTGAAATTCCAGAGTATGATTACATTTTTGTCGCGGCTGGCGATATTAGTTTTTATGAATCCTATCAGGCTGTGAAGCAGCTTCAGCAAGATTTACCAAAGCTAAAGATTGGTATCGCCTATATTTCTGCGCTCACCTATACTGGTGTCGGTTTTGCCGAACAGCCACTTCCAGTCTCAGAATTTAATCAGATGTTTGGTTCCAGCGCGAAAATTATTGCGAACTTTCATGGCTATCCACATGATTTGAAAAATATTTTAGCTAATTACATTAATCCAAAACGCATCTTCGCTCATGGTTATGAGGAGCAGGGAAGTACCGTCACGCCATTTGCTATGCTTGTTATGAATCGAACCTCTCGCTTCCATCTGATGCTTGATGTAGCGAAGGCTGAAAAATCTCCGGACCTAGTAAATAAGTATCAATCCGAGATTGATAGTCGTATGGCCTACGCCTTAGAGCATGGTGAGGACCAAGCGTAAGACTATAAAAATATAGCATCAATCGTAAACATAGTATCAATCGCGAACTGAAAAAATAACCCCCACTCTGGGGGTATTTTTATGACTTCTTTTTTAAGAATGGCTTGCGAACTTTTTTCTGTTTTTCCGGCGCTAATTTAGCGAACATCATACGCCCAGAATTAGTCTGCAGGAATTTTTCGAACATCACATCCACTGACTCGCCAATTTTATCGCTAGCATTATCTACTACTACCATCATACCGTCTGGAAGATAGCCTACACCTTGTTTTGGATTACTACCGGTACTAGTAATCTTCAAAGTAAAGCATTCACCTGGTAGATATTCAGAGCGTAGTTCCACTACAAGCTCATTAATGTTGAGAACATCAATATTCATCGTGGAAGCTACTTTGCCAAGATTGTAATCAATCGTCATAATCGAGCCGTGATTCTCTTCAGCTAGTTGCAAAAGTCTTTCGTCTACCGGGGTACGATCCAGTTCGTCCTTCAGAATTACCACATCCGTCGAAGGGATACGTTCAAGTTCTGAGACCACATCTAGCCCAAATCTCGCACGTGTACGTTTCTCACTATCTTTGCCATCAGCAAGTAGCTGCATCTCATGAATTACACTACGCGGAATAATTAAAATTCCACCCAAGAATCCAGTTTGCGCGACCTTTAATACGCGTCCATCCATCAAAGCCGATGAATCGACATAAATTTTTCGTTTTTGGCCAAAATAATTAAAGCTCTTCTTGAAAGAACGGTAGGCAAGAAAGCTAGTTTCAATTAAGATGAGGCCATGAATGATTAAAGAAATAATTTCCATAAAACCTTTCTTATTATGTTAAAAATATCTAAGCACATCCCCCTCGGTATCCGAAGCTATTGTATCACCGATTACGAAATAATACCAAAAAATCTTATGTAATTTTTACTATCCAGAAATTTCATAATTTCTGCCTAAAGATTCTAGCTCCACAAATGGTGAAGCTAGAATTCATTAAGCTTTAAACTCAGTTTACGAGCCTAATTTATTAGTAACGGTGCTACCAGCGCGATCTTTTAATGTTACTACGATAGAAGTTTCACTTCCGGTCATCGTATAAGTTGTAGTATTGTCGCCAGCTTGGGCGGTTCCAGAAGCTACTACTGTGCCATCTACGGAGACCGTGTAGCTGTCTAATTGTTCAGAACCTGCTTTTGCTTCAAACTTCAGTACCGAGCCACTGTTGATCGTACTATTTTTAATCCTTACCGTAGGTGCACGATAGGAACAGTCATCTGTGGTGAATGGATCATAGCCATCGGCAGATTTGGCAAAGCTCTTATTCTTCGAAATTGGGTCAATGGTAAAGCTGATATCTACTTCTTCGATTAAGCTTGGGTCAGTACAATCAGAAGCTTTGTGTTTGTTGATACGGTTAAATTTCATTTTTTCAGTTTGAGCACCCGAGGTCTTATTGTTAAACCAACTTGGGAAAATATCAGTAATTCCACTTACGGTAAGCGTTTGAATTCCAGCTGGTTTTTGGATCTTGTCTCCAGACTTCCACTTGCCGGCATTGGCATAAACATCCTTATGTACAGGCTCCATGTAGTCATTGGCTACGCGACGCACGACCGTGTTTGAAGAGTTCGTTAAACCGCGGCCATCGTGGTTACCATTCCAGACCACTGTTGCCACCACTGGTGAATAAGAGGCAATAAGAGAATCTTTCGTTACGGTCGAATCATTGGTAGTGGTTGTACCAGTTTTGGTAGCAGTCCAAACTCCAGGCACCACAAAACCGAATGACGCACCTAAACTTCCGAAGACCATTGAACGAGCAGAGGTATCACTGAGAATATCGGAAATCATGTAAGCGGCCTGAGAATCAAGTACACGATTACCAGAGGTATCTTCCCATTTTTCGAGTACATCACCTGAACCGTTTTTGATTTCTAGGATGTATGAAAGTGGTTTATATACACCACCACGAGCCAGGGAAGCATAAGTATTCGCGTGCTCAACCAGTTTAACGGTACAACCCGAACCAATCGCAATCGAGAGGCCACCAGAAGTATCCGTACAATATGATATGTCACCTAAATCATGTGCAGTTTTAATGCTATCTTCGATACCGTTGATGTAGAGAGCTTTTACAGCTGGGATGTTTAAAGAGTTGGCTAGAGCTTTACGAATTGAGGTATTACCATAGAAAGCTCCGGTGTAGTTACGTAATTTACAGTTACCAGTAAAGCCAGCACAATAGAAATTATCGATATTTTCATCTTTCAAAATCGAGCCAGCACCATAGTTCGCTCCTTCACGCTGTTTGAAGAGTGGAGCGTAGTCCAAAATTGGCTTAATCGAAGAACCTGGTTCGAGTAGTGACGTGGACGCATTTACTTCACCATATACCGGCTTGTTCCAGTCAGCAGAACCTACCATCGCAATCACTTGTCCAGTTTCCACATCCACAGAAGAGAGGGAAATATTGTCGCTACCGTTTTGGTACATTAGCGCTGAGCCATTAGCTACTGCCTTTTCGGCGTATTCCTGAGCCTTCAGATCCAAGCTAGTTTTAATCGTAAAACCACCTGCGCGCATCGTCTTCACGCCATATTTTTCCTCTAATTGGCGCTTCACTTCGAGCACGAAATGAGGAGCCTTGATATCAGTATAACGGCTGGACTCTGGCTGAATCGACTCAAGAACTTTTTCTTCTTTTGCCGCTTTAGCTTGATCTTCAGTAATATACCCCATCTTTACCATCACGTCGAGAGTTTTGTGTTGACGTTCAATCAGAGATTTGTTGTAAGCAGTATTATATGGGCTAAGCAAAGTTGGGTTATTTGGAATTGAGGCAAGCAGGGCTGATTCACCGAGAGTCAAATCTTTAGCTGATTTTTTGAAATAAGCCTGTGCTGCACTTTCTACCCCGTTACGACGACCACCGTAAGGTGATTCATTGAGGTACATGGTGATAATTTGCTCTTTGGAGTACATTTTCTCGACTTCGAGCGCCAAAATCATTTCCTTAATTTTACGAGGTAAACCAGATACTGTACGGTTGCCGGCTTCGTCTGCGAAATAAACCTGCTTAATTAGCTGCTGAGTCAAAGTCGAACCACCTTGCACGCCGCGGCCAGTTACGGTTGAAAGTGCTGCACGGATCAAGGCTGAGAAGTTTACACCTGGGTGATTATAAAAGTCACGGTCCTCAATCGCTACCGTCGCTTGGCGCATATAAGTAGAAATATTATCTCCTTCCACAACCAAGCGATAATCACCGTCACCCTTATCTTCCCAAAGTGTTTGGCCGTTACGATCTAAATAAGTATTAACTGTACCAGTCACTTTCATTTGGTCAAGGCGAATTTCATCCAGATCTTTCTTGAAGTAAAGGAATAAACCACCCACAGCAATAATTGCAAGCAAAAACATTGCAGCGCCAAATTTCAAAAGCATAAACAAGCCCTTCTTCGAGAAGAGATTACGAATTACGCGTTTTGGTGCAAGTTTAGCAAAGAAGCGCTTCACTGGTTCTTTTGGTAGTTTAGCCAATTCTTCCGCTTCACGTCTTGCCTTAGCCTCCTGCTTCATTTTATTTTTATAAACCAAACTAGAATAGACATTCATCTTACGATCACTCTTCATAAAAGGTGATTTTTTTGGTGCCTTTGGTTTATCCTTGCTATTTTTTGCCGAAGTTTTATTC
>CAUUCN010000030.1:0-8012 GCA_963543945.1 uncultured Candidatus Saccharibacteria bacterium | reverse complement strand
CGGGGTGCTTCTTATTTTTTATCTTTTTACTCTTATTACTATCGCATCAAAGCAGAGATTCTGAATCTCTTTATTCCATTTAATACGATTGTATTTTGGTGGAGTAGTGCTAGTATTTCTGTCTGCAATTATTCGGTTGAGTAATTCCTCTAGCTGTTTATTCGGCACGGCTTTTGATACTTCGGCCATCCAGAATATTAGTTCGCCACAAACAATACTCTTGTTGAAAGACTTGTCTTTATCTACAGAAGGGCAGTATTCCTCGATAAGGTGCCAATACTGTGTGGGCTCGGCTTTTGTATAATCTACGGTCAATCCGCGTTTCTTCGCTAGATCTATGTATCCGCCGCTAGTTTGCTGATAGCCAGCTTTAATAAGTCGCTCTGTCAATGGACAGGGTGTATTATTTTTATCTTTAAAGAATTCTTCGACTTGGTGGATATTCATAATACCACTATATCACGTTATTAAATCATACTTATTTGTCGCGACTCAATCATTCTAAAAAATAACAAAAGCCCCACCAGATATTTGATTGTACTCAAATAAATGGGATATCACTCTAATAACTCATTAGTGTAGTATTTTAAGCCTCTTTGGTTTTAATTCTCTTTAGTCTGTTATATTTTCAAAAATAGACATAATATGTGGATTGAAGAAAAGAAATTCACTATTGGAGTATGAGTTATTTTTTTAAATTCTTCTATCGCATTTTTACTTCTTTTTACGAATGTTAATTTTTTATAATAATTATCTGCAATAATTATTCCATCAATCTTATTGCTCTGCATGAATATTCCTGAGTTAACATCTCAAGTGCAACACTAACCAACAAAAAGAGACATCAATCGTTCTTAGTCCTGTTAAAATTAAATTTGTAACACTAACTTAAACAAGGATAGAATTGATGTCTCTAAATAAGTATACACAACTTTCGTATGAAGAACGAGTAATAATTGAAAATAGATTAAAAAATAACGAAAGTATAAGGCATATAGCTTTGAAATTAGATAGAAATCCCTCAACTATTGCACGAGAGATAAAAAGAAATGGTATTAAAGCTAAAACCACTAGAATCAATAAGCCAAGAGAGCTCTATCTAGATAGCAGACATTATCGTGGAGGCAAAGAAGTTGCCATTATTCAAATTAGAAAGAAGCAATATCATAAGAGACTAAAAGACTTTAATAAGCCTAAATATCTAGCCAAGATGGCTTCTATATTGATGAATAAACGCATTAAAAAGCAGACACTAAAACTAGAAACTGCCAGCTATATTGAGACTCGAAAATATGTGGATGAAAAACTGAGACTACGCTGGTCTCCAGAACAGATTTCTGGCAGATTAAAGTTAGAGAATAAATTGCCATATGTTTCACATAAGGCAATTTATCATCTAGTTTATTCTGAAGGATTAGAAAAACATTTAAGGCGAAAAGGACGGAAACCTCGCTCTTATAAGATACTAAAATTTAATAGTACAAACAGAGATAAGTATCATATCTCGGAGCGCCCTAAAGAGGTTGATGAACTAAAATACTATGGAGATCTTGAAGGCGATACAATCTTTGGATTAAAGACCACAGACCGCATATTAACACATGTAGATAGAAAATCTGGGCTTTTATCTGCAAGTTTAGTACATAACTATAACGCACATAAAATTGCCAAGCAAACGAAGTTAGATATAGCTTCAGTGTTTGGTGAGGTTAGAAGCATAACTTATGATAACGGTATTGAATTCTCGCTCTGGAGAGTTACAGAGAAAGAATTGAATGCAAACATATATTTTGCGAGTCCTTATCACTCCTGGGAACGTGGCAGGAATGAAAATACCAATGGGCTTATTCGGGATTTCTTGCCTAAAGGAACGGACTTCAAGAAACTTACCAAACGAGATATAGTAGAGATAGCAAATTTAATAAACAATAGACCAAGAAAAAGACTCGAGTGGAAGACTCCACTCGAGGTCTATAGGTCTCAAAGTGTTGCACTTGAGGGGTTAGAGTAGGATTTTTTCCACCTCAGGAAATAATAATGGCCATGCTGGACACGGTGCAGCATTGGGCTTATCACGACAAATAATATGTGTACCGAGCATAGTTACATCTTCAGTCATGAACCATATTGAAATAGGTAAGTTTTTAGAACTTGCAATCTCGAGTAGTCTATTTTTATAATCATGCACCTTTGAGTAATGATTATTAAAGGCCTGGATAAAATTATTTTTATAATTATCCTCATTCGCCTCTGATTGTATCTCTCCTCTCAATACACAAGAATCTTTATCTTTTAACACCGCATAAGCTTTTTGCTTCATTTCTTCTACAATCAAGTTATTTTCTTTACGTTGTAGGCTTCCCCTCTTATTTCGTCTATGAGCGTCGTATTCAAAATGCTCTATGCCATATATTTTTTCACTGCTGACCGAATAGATATCTGGACGATCGAATTGATGCCAATTATTTAATAAATGTTCCGCTTCTTTTTGGCCTACCCCGTATTTCATGACATTAAAGCACGTTGAATTATCTTTTTGAACAAGATAGTGCTCCATAATCCGTTCTGCTTCGCAATCTTTCTTAATCATATATATCACTCTTTCCGTACGCCTTAGGAGCGCTAATAATTTTACATTCTAAAATTCTACTATTATTGTAAAATTTGTATTTTTTATCATATATCTCATATATTTCATAGCTAATCTCCAATTCAATTAACTGGCTATAGGTGTTACCATAGCAATCTTCGAAGAAAAATTCTACACTAGCGGATTCACTACCATGTTCTGGATATCCTGAACATACTAATTTAATTCCATTCTTATCACACGGAATGGCTACTTTGAGATTTACGCCTATTACTTTTTCCTCATTAGAATATATTACCGGGAATAATACTAAATCTTTTTTATTACCTTCAGGCTTTTCCGGTCTTTCAGACATAAACCGCAAATTATACATTTCTCTTTGTCCCTTATTTTGAAGACTAAATTTTAGAAACGGATTTTTTAATATCTCACTTTTTAAATAGATCTCTTTTGATGCTTTTTCTTGAGGTAGACATATATATTCAATTTCCGCATCTCGACTTTTTTCGACTACACTATCGGAATATTCAACACTAATTAGGGGTAGTGCAGCAATGGCATTATCCTGTTTTCTAACCTGATTCTGATGTTCGATACTTTTATTTACCGAGTAAGCCGTTGCGATAAAGCCAGCTATCGCACTTAAGGCCGAAGCAAAATAACCTATCAAGACAACAGACCATTGACCCGGGACTGAATTTACTGGTAGACCTAATTTACTAGGAGTGTTAGTGGCATCCAAAATAAACCATACTATTGGAAAGATAGCTAAAAATACAGCTAAGGCAATAAAGCCATTTTTATCTTTTATTATTTTTTTCATACTGAAATTAACTCTGTTTATACTATTAATATTCTTGTCTTTGTTTTGCATTGATTTTAGCTCTGCACGGATTTTCATTAATCGCATCAGTAACAACTTTAGCTATTTCTGGTTTGGTCATTGATTCAAATTTACTAATTCTAGCTAATGGAATTCTAGCTTCTTTAAACATCCGTTCTATTTCCACATCACGCTCCATGCGATCAGGTTTGCTATGAGTAGAATCGTCTAATTCAATGGCGCATATAACTTTATAACTTTCCTTACCGATTAACACAAAATCAACCGATTTTCCATTAATGTGGCGAAATGCTGCATTCCAATTTTGACCTTTTACTCTGTAATCAAGTAAGGCCGAAAGATGTACTTGTGGCACAACAAACCATTTTGAGCTAAATATCTCATTTAAGGTCTTAAAACACTCATTTTCGCGCGAGGTCATAACATATGGTTTTGCATAATATTTATATTGTGACTTCTTAATTTGGCTATTGTTTTCATTCGAGTCTTCTGCTTGCTTGATTTTGCCTATGCCTTTAAAAATATACGCTATTCCAATAAGCATGATCATAGCTATTGACCAACTTAATATACGATTAATTTCTTCTCCCATTTTTTATCCTTCAGCTGAGTATTTTTAATCAATTCATTATCTACTGTAATTATAGCCTGAATTGAGCTATTTTATGATTAATCAAAATTATTACATAGACTAGTTTTTGTCACGTCTAATAGTATCAAAAGCAAAATCTAGCACGTCTATACCTCCATCCTTGAAATCCATCCCAACATTTGCTATAATAGACGTAATTAATATTTCTTGTAACCCGAACCTCACTGAGGTTTTTGTGCAAAAATATTTTAATATTAACTTATCTACTTAAGGATTAAATGAATAAACAAGAACAAGAGCGTCGTGCGAAGTTGATGCGGATGCAGGCCGAGCGTTTGCCGGAAATCAAGCGCCGTTTTGAGGAAAATCAGAACCGCAGCCACTTCGAGAATACCGAGGAAAAACCAGTAGAAACTGGTGCCGCGGTCATCTTCGAACAGGCGCAAAAACGTAATTTTAATAGTAATTTCAAACCTGGTGGCAAAGATTTTCGTGGTAAAAAATCGGACCGCGCAAACAGCGCAAACGGTGCAAACAATTCAAACAATTCCGACAACCAAAAAACTCGCAATAACCGCCAGAATAAAAACAACAAAAAGCGTGGTAACCAAGGCAACGCTGCCGAAAATAACACCGCAGCGAGCGATAATGATTCGCGCAAAGTGAATCTTTCGGTTTCGACCCGTCGTGGCGAAATGGTGCATCATCAGCGCATGCTTTCACAAGACGTGAATGCCCAGGCCACCCAGCACATTATTGGTGTACCAGTGAATAAATCTCGTTTCAACGGTTACAACGGTGCCCAGGTGACGAACGCCCAACTCAAGGCGGCTCGCCCAGATCCAGAAGCGGTGCGCGTAATTCCAATCGGTGGCGTCGGTGAATTCGGTATCGGCAAGAACATGACCGTGATCGAATACAAGAACGAAATGATCGTAATCGATATGGGCGTACTGTTCGCTTCGGAAGATTATCCAGGCGTGAATTACATGATTCCGGATATTAAATACCTCGAGGACAATCTCAGCAAGGTGAAAGCGATTCTCTTTACCCACGCCCACCTTGATCATATCGGAGCCTGTAAGCATCTTTTGCCAAAATTTGGCCCACTTACGCCAATTTATGCCACTGATTTTACGATTGGTATGATTAAGCGCCAAATGAGTGAAGTCGATGACTTGCCAGAATTAAATTACAATGTGGTTGACCCATTCAAACACGAAAAAATTCAAGTTTCCGAACATCTCAGCGTGGAATTTGTTCACATGCTGCACTCGATTCCAGGTAACTGTGGCCTAGTGATTCGTACCCCGAACGGTGTGATTTATCTCTCTGGTGACTGGCGCGCAGAAGCTAACCCAATCGACCGCCAATCTGACCTTGAACGTCTCGACGAGATTGTAAAACACGAAGGCATCTCTTTAATGTTGAACGAATCGACCAATATTGATTCCCCAGGCCACCATCCACATTCAGAATATGACGTCGGTGATAATATCGGCAAAGTGATGGACCATTACGCGAATGGCCGTGTGATTATTTCCTGTTTCTCTTCTCAAATTAACCGTATCGGCATGATTTTGGAACAAGCTTGTCGACGTGGTCGCAAGGTAGCTTTTGCTGGTTTCTCGATGATTAATAATATCGAAGTGGCGCTGCGTGCCAAGTGTATCAAGGTACCAAAAGATACCGTGATGAAAATGGAAGACATTATCAAACTTCCTGACGACAAGGTGACGATCGTCTGTACTGGTTCGCAAGGTGAATTGAACGCCGTGTTAAACCGTATGGTGACCGGCGCTCACAAATTTATTAAGATTAAGGCTAGTGACACCATTGTCTTCTCTTCTAATCCAATTCCTGGTAACGAACCACACGTGGTGAATACTGTGGACGGGCTCCTTCGTGAAGGTGCGCAGGTGATTCAAAATGGTAAGACTCATCTCACCAATATCGGTCCACTTCACCTTTCGGGTCACGCTTACTACGAAGATCACGTCGATTTCGTGACGCGTTTGCAGCCTTTGAACTATTTGCCATACCACGGTGAATTCTTTATGATGGAGCATAACGCGGAAATGGCAGAAAACGTCGTGGGAATTCCACACGATCGTATCTTGGTAGCCGATGACGGTGACATCGTGGAACTTCTACCAAACAAGACAATCCGCAAGAATGGTCGTATCTCAGTCGGCAACAAACTTTATGATGATGCCGATAAGCCGGTGCACGAAGCAGTGGTGAAGGATCGTATCCATATTTCTCGCGAAGGTATCTTTATGATCGTGCTAACTATCAGCAAGAAGACTGGTCGTTTGATCAAGACGCCAGATATCGTGTCGCGTGCCTTTATTTATCTCGATAATTCCGAGGAATTAATTGGTAAGATTCGTCACTATCTTCGTGTAAAAACCGACAAGTCGATCTCTACCGAACCAGAGGTGAAGGTCTTGAAGGAAGAAGTCAAAGAAGATATCACTCGCATCCTCTTCGATGCCACTGGTCACACCCCTATCGTGATTCCAGTGATCAATAAAGTTTAAGAAAAATACCCAGAGCAATCTGGGTATTTTTTTATTTTATTCGGCGGAATTATATTTGTCGTAATATTCCTGAGATTTATCGTAGTCTTCGGCGAGGCCATAATATTTGGCGGACAATTCATAGTAGAGCTTCTTCAAGTTCTTGGTCAGCGAATTTTCGTCCACCTGATCGAGATAAATTTTCGCCACATCTGGATTATTCGCAATAAGATAAAGATGGGCGCGATAGAGAGTAAAGAGTTTTTCCAGAGATTCATTACCACTACCAAGTTTTTCTTCCAAAGCATCGAGACGCTTCACTGCTTCATCTGGGTCCTGCAAGACGTTGTCCTTAAAATTTTCCCCTTCGATATTATTCGTATCGGAGAAAAGTAGGTAGGTAAAATTACCAAAATCTTCCCAAGAGGCGACATCAAGATTAAAATTATTCACGTATTCTTCAGGATTTGCCGTATAATCGTTCTTTTTCTTAATATAGACTTCATCCTTATCTGGGTCGATTAATCCATCATCAGCGGAAGCTTCAGTTTTCTTCGCCGTGGAGGAGCCGTCTTTTGACTGCTGCGCAGAGTTGGACCCGGAAGCACCATCGTGATTGTTGGACTTAGATTTGGAGATAGCCCAAATTCCGACACCCGCTGCCGCGATGATTAATACTGCGACCGAAATAATGATAGCAATAACTTTCTTATCTAATTTAACTTTAATTTTTCCGTCTGACATGTCGGAAGTCATGGCAAGCTCCTGCACCGACGGAACATATTCGTCTACCGCAGGGGTAACCGGTGTGGCATTTTCCGCAGGAGTAGCAGATGTGGTGTCCTCTGTAGTGTTGGCTGACACAGATTTTTCGTCTGCAGTAGAATTTTCCACTGGAGTAGTATTTCCTGCTGGAGTAGTATTTCCTGCTGAAGTAGGGTTTCCTACTGAATTTTCCTCTGGTGGATAAAGATTTGAATTTTCTGGGTTCATATTACTTATGATTATAATGCGAACGCACGGAGTTTTCAACCAATTTCAAATAATAGAAGCGCTCGACATTGCCGTTTTTGCCAGCCAAAAAATTATCGCGTTTATCTACCACCTTAAAATGATTCTGTTTGAGCCAAAGCTCAAAATCTTTAATAATTTCACGACGGATTTTTTCGTTCTTCACGATACCGTTTTTAAGCTGAAAGGATTTGGCTTCAAACTGAGGTTTTAACATCATCAAAAAGTCGGCCGAGCGGACTTCGGGCTGGAACTTCACATGAGCGAGCACTTTTTTCAGAGAAACAAACGAGACATCAGCCAGCACCACATCGAGCGGACCAAACTGCGTAAAATCCACCAAAAAGATATCAGTCTTCTCCAGAAGTGTAACTCGCGGATCAAAGCGCAGCGGCGCCTTCATCTGATTGGTTCCCTTTTCGACCGCAAAAACCCGCTTCGCACCACGGCGCA
>CAUUCN010000029.1:0-8060 GCA_963543945.1 uncultured Candidatus Saccharibacteria bacterium | reverse complement strand
GCGGTGATTACTCTCACTGAATTACTCTTCGGTGGTCGTAAGGTGGAGACTCTTTCTGAATCGGAAATCGAAAGCATCACTATCCTCCTGCCACATTTGAATCTTGATGGCAGCGAAATTAATTTAATTGACGCTCTCGTTGAGCTTGGTTTGGTGAGCTCTCGTTCTGAAGCTAAAACTTTGATCTTAGGTAATGCTATCTCTGTAAATAATCAGAAAATTCAAGACCCATCCTATCAAATTTCTTCCTTCGCTATTTTAAAGCGTGGCAAAAATAAATTCGCCATTGTCAAATAATCGACAAATCAGCTTTTTCCATTGATTTTACTTCTCGACTAGCGTATTCTTAAAATAGAAAAAGTGAGGTAAGGTTTATTTTTCCGAGATGTAAGGAGAATATCACATGTGTACCCATTAAATTCTCGTTCAAAGAACGATTTTACAGAGTAATTTTACAGAAATTCGATAAATAACGGAGGAATTATGGTCAAAGAAAAAGAAACTAAAAAAACTGATGCTGAAAACGGAAAATCCGAAGCCTTAAAGCTTGCTATTGCTCAAATCACCAAGCAATTCGGTGATGGCTCTATTATGAAATTGGGCGATAATCGCAATATTGATGTCGAACTTTTGAAGTCAGGTTCACTTTCACTTGATTTAGCTTTAGGTGGTGGCTATCCTAAGGGCCGTATTATTGAAATCTATGGTCCAGAATCTTCAGGTAAGACTACCTTGGCACTGCACGCCATTGCTGAGATTCAAAAAACTGGCGGTCAGGCTGCCTTCATTGATGCCGAGCATGCTCTCGATCCAGCTTATGCTAAACGTATTGGAGTTGATATCGATAATCTTTTGATTTCTCAGCCAGATAATGGTGAACAGGCTCTCGAAATTTGTGAAACCCTCGTCCGCTCAAACGCGGTGGACTTAATTGTGGTCGACTCTGTTGCCGCACTTGTGCCTCAGGCTGAAATTGATGGCGATATGGGTGATGCTCAGATGGGTCTTCAAGCTCGTTTGATGTCTCAGGCTATGCGTAAGCTTACTGCTATTATTTCTAAGTCCAAGGCCACTGTTATCTTTATTAACCAGATTCGTATGAAGATTGGTGTAATGTTTGGTAACCCTGAAACCACTACTGGTGGTAACGCTCTGAAGTTCTACGCTTCCGTCCGTATTGATATTCGCCGTATTGGCCAGATTAAAGATGGTGAAAATATCATTGGTAACCGCACCAAGATTAAGGTGGTGAAGAATAAGATTGCTGCCCCATTCCGCTCAGCCGAATTTGACATTATGTACAACGAAGGTGTTTCCAAGGTTGGCGATGTGCTTGACCTTGCTGTGCAATATGGCGTCTTCGATAAGGCCGGTGCTTTTATCAAGTACAACGATGAAACTATTGGCCAAGGCCGTGAAGCTGTGAAGCGCGTACTTAAAGAAAAGCCAGAATTCTTCGCTGAAATTGAACAAAAAGTTCGCGAAAAAGCTGAAGCGAGCGAATAGTGACCGCTCTCGCTCTGGAAACTTTTCAGAAAATTTCGCAACTCAAACCGGGTGTCAAAGATCCAAATCGTATTAACATTTTTGTTAATCATAAATTTTTGTGCTCGCTCAGTTTTAAAGTTTTTTCTGAGCAAAACCTCAAAGTCAGCGACGTGCTCACGGAAGAACGTATCGCCGAGTTAGTTGCTCTATCTTCACTCGATAAACTCTATCAATCTACCTTAGAGTATTGTTTGTCACGTCCACATTCTGAAAAAGAAATTCGCGACTACCTGCATCGCAAGCAACTGCGTCGTCGTCAGTCGCAAATCAAATATGATAATTTCAAAAAACATCTAGCCGAGGACGAGGAGTATCGTACTAAAATTCAAGAAATGCGAAAAAATGTTCGCGCTCAGAATGAAAAGATTCGCGAAATTGATTTTACAGAAAATAACACCTATGAATATACTGGCCGAAAATCCCTTAATCTTCCCACCAAGCCCGGCGCAGAGATTACGGAAACTCAGATTAATCTCGTAGTCGAACGTTTGAAGCAGGAAAAATTTCTCTCTGACTACAATTTTACGCGTTTCTATATCGATAATCGCAATCAAAGCAAGGGAATTAGTCGCAAGAAATTGCTCTACGAACTTAAAAGCAAGGGAATTTCTGAATCTCTGATGCGCGAAGTGCTTGAGAGTGACGAGCTTTTTTCTCAGCGCGAAGATGACACGGAAATAGATAAAATGATCGAGAAAAAATTGCGTCGTCCGATCACTCAAGAAAAACTAATGGCCTACTTAGTTCGTCAAGGTTTTTCTTATGATCTAATCAAGTCCAAACTCTCTGCTATCGAATCCGAAAATCTCCAACCAAAAAGCTAGTCATTCTGGCGGAAGGGGTTAACGAAATTCGGTACAAACTCTTCCTGTTCTAGTTTTTCGCGGCCTTTTTGTTTAGCTAATTCGTCTTTAACGATGATTGCCTCATCGTTAATCTCTAGAATTTCTGAACGATTAATAATCAATTCTGGGTCGATAAATGATTTCAAAATCGGACGTTTGACAATTAGCTGCTGGATATAAAAATCATTTACATCTACCGTGTAATCTAGTACTGTCCCTACGCTATTCTTGCTTTGGGTCTTTACCTTGAAGTTGATTGGCTGAAAATTCAGTTTCACCATTTCATCGATTTTTACTACATCCCCCACGTTTAGTAGCTCTTCGTCTGAATCAATAATCATTCCGAGGTGAGAAAATTCTCGTACACTACGGACATCCAAAATCGCTCCCGAGTCAAAGCTCACAGTATTTTTATTAAGGAAAAATCCCAAAATCTTCAAATCATTCGGATCGACAATGATTGATTCAATCGTGCTGATCACCCCACCGGATCTTAAGCTTAAGATGCGAAATCCGATTAATTTTGAAGCATCTAAAATCATAGTACTCCCAAAATTCCTTTCAGGGCATATTCGGTATCTTCGTGATTACGCACCGTAATCGTATCGATGCCCATCTGCACGACTGGATAATCATTGCCACCCTCTTGCGTCATGTCGCCAAAATAGAGAATATCGTCTTTTTCGACATTCAATTCTTCCATCAAATGGTTCATCCCGAAAGATTTATTCAGTCCATCACGGAAGGCATTGATGCTGGTAGTTCCTGCCACTTCAAAAGAGAAGTCTGGTACTTTTTCCTTGGCGAGCTTAGCAATCAAATTACGCTTCTTGCAGTCTGGATCCCAGGCGTATTTCGCCTCCGTACCCGCCTTTTGTCCAAGTGCCGAGAAAGTTACTTGTGACAAACGATTTTCGATAATTTCGTCACCCGGTTGAATCTTATCTTCTTCCCAATACCCCACTTCTTTGGCCGAACTTTCCAGAGCTTCGGTGATTTTTGCCACCTCATCTTCCGTTAATGGATAATTATAAACTTGCTCCCAGTTCTTCTCGTCATAAGTTGACCCATCATTACCGTTGGCGGTTGGCTGGTAGCGATAATACTGTGTACCTTGCGCTACAAAAAGATGAAGATGTGCTAACTGTGCTGGAGTTACATCCGCAACCTCTACTAGGCGATTCACGATTTGAATTAAAAACTGTTCAAATTTTTGACCGGAAATTGGACAAATTTCAAATTCATTCAAACATTCGCTGAGTAAAAAGGCCATCTCATCTGGAATTGGGGTTTTGGCGATATTTAAAGTTTGGTCAATATCAAAGGATAATACTTTCTTCATCTCTATTCCTCTCTGCGGTATTTCTTTTGCTTATTATAGCAAAAACGCTCACTTTTTGTGGTTAAAATCAAAATCCACACCTCACCAAAACCTTAAAAATCCCAAACTGATTATGCTATAATAAGATTATGAAAACATATATTGTGGGCAACTGGAAGATGAATCTGACCATCGGTGAGTCTTCTATCTTTTTGCAGAAATTACTTAAAAAAATCAAACCTAGTCGTGGCCTCGAAATTGTGATTGCTCCAAGTTTTACTTCACTCCCAAGTCTTTCGCTCCAACTTGAACGTAACAAGTCCAAGATCAAGCTTGCCGCTCAGAATTTTTATTACCGTGACTTTGGTGCTTACACTGGTGAGGTTTCTATCGCTCAGCTTCGAGGTCTAGTTTCTTACGCTATCATCGGACATTCAGAGCGTCGTTTTGTTTTTGGTGAAACTAACCGGGAAATTTCCCAGAAAGTTGCCGCTGCAATTCGTAATGGCATTACTCCAATTCTTTGCGTTGGTGAGACCGAGAGTCAGCGTAATTTTGGTGAAACTGTCGACGTTTTGCGCGACGAGATTTTTGGTGGACTTTCAGAAATCGATAGTGACGATATTAAAAAATGTATCATCGCCTATGAACCAGTTTGGGCCATCTCTAGTACCAAGGCCGCTCATATCGCCAGTCCAGATGAAATTGCTGACGCCGTGAAAATTATTCGCGATCAACTTACTTCTGTTTATGGTGAGGAAACCGTTGCTGAAATTCCGGTACTTTTTGGTGGTAGTGTCAATCCAAATAATGCCGGTGCCTATCTCACGGTGCCAGGTGTAAATGGGCTTCTAATCGGTAGTGCTGGTCTAGTTTCTGAGTCGTTTACCAGTATCATTGAGACTGCAAAAAAGGTCCGTGAATAATCGGAAAATCGAGTATAATTAAACATGAATATGCAAGGAAAGAACACCCAAAATACCACTGTCAAAGGTCGCATGATGGATTTTTCTCCTGTCCGCAAAACTGCTGGCACTATTTCTTCTGCCACGAACTCTGGCGCCACCAGCCTTAACGGTCGCAATTCCTTCTCCAGTACATCCGGTACTAACAACCGTACCTCTACATTTGCCGCCACGAATTCCGCCATCGCTAGTCCCTCTCGCACCCGCACTCTTACTTCAGCTTATACTTATTCACTTTCCGAACGTGAGCTAGAACGTAAGAAGCAGGCAAAAAAAGAGCGCGAACGTCGTGAAGAAATTCAGCGCCAGATTGAACTCCAAAATCAAACCATGGATTATAATCGTCGTCGCATTGAGGCCGCGAAGCAGGAATTAGCTCGTTCTCAGGCCGAAGAATCTTTGCGTAATCGTGAACTTAGATTACAACGTGAAATCGAAGAAAAGCAGCAGGCCATTGCTAAAAAACAGGCCGAACAAGAAGCTCTTTTACGACGCCAGGCTATTGAACGAGAAAATCAGGCCAAGCAAAGACGCTACGAGTTAGAAAAACAACGCGCTAAGGAAGAATTGGCTAAGCGTAAGGTTGGGGAATTACCACGTGCTACTGGTAGAATTCCAGTTGGTAGTGCTAGCTTAGCTCCGAAAATGAAGCCGGCTCCAACCGCAATTTCGGTCGCTTCTGCCGCTTCCACTGGGGCAACCACCGCTTCCATTGGAGTAACTTCTGCTTCTAGTCGCGTGAATTCTCTTGCCGGATCTGCAACTTCTGCTGCCTCCACTGCCTCCGCTGCCTCGAAATTTAAGGCCCCTTCGTCAGTCTCCCGTATCCAAATCACTGCCAGTCCGAGTCGCACTCTCTTTGGTCGCATTCGTCCAGCTAAAAAAGTTGAATCTGAAATAAACTCTAAAGCTCAACCGGCCCACCCAGCCAAAGCTCCAGTTCCGACTACCCTGGTTTCTTCAAGCGTGCGCGATGCCTTGCAAAATTACGATAATTATGATGAAATCGAGAATCTCGAAGCCCTCTTTGATTCTGTCGATAGTGAGCAGCTCCATGGTGAAAATTCCGCCCCTACCTCTGGTAACCCGTCAGCTACCATGTATTATCCGACCGCCAGCCGTTCGAATATTATTTCCACTTTTCCTAAAAATCAGGGAAGCGCACTCACACCGGATTCTATCGATTCTGCCTTCGCTTCAGTTGATCAATCTGAACCATCTGAAATTATAGCTACGGTTGCTCCTGCTCGTTCACCATATTCCTTCTCGGATAGTGAAAAGCCAAAAACCACTTCGCTTTACGCCGAATCTGATATTGCGAATAATAATTCCAACTATATCCTCGGTGGCCGCAGCCCATTCATTAATACTGATAAGGTGCAAAAGCGTCCACTCGCTAACGGACAAGAGAATTTTATCTCCTCTGATTTTACTTCCGAGCTCCTCGGCCCAGGCTCCAAGATTAAGGATTATACTTTCGAAGAGGAAAATAATTCTCGCAAAACTATTTATGCAAAAAATAAATCCGAAAAGATTAAGTCTAAACAACAGGCCGTTATTATCGACGACCCCTCCATGCGCAAGACCAACCTTTCACTAGTCTTTGCTCTCATTGCTATGAGTATCTTCGGTGCACTAGTCGGCGCTATCGTCTATTTCGCCTTCTTCCAGTAAGCTTTAATTATTGTTGTACAATAGCAATATGAACCCAGAATTAAAATATTTTGTAACTGAGTATTTTTCTAAAAGCGGCAAGGCTCTAGATTTGGGCTACGGTGACGGAATCGACATTGAAGGTCTTAAAAATATGGGGTGGGGATGTGATGGTGTTGATATCATAACCGGAATAGACCTCAATGAAGTTTATTCATCGCCGAACGCACCATACGACCTTGTCTATTCCAATTATGTAATTCAAAAGCTCAAGACGCCAGAATCGCTAATCAAAACAATCGAACTTAATCTCAAAAAAGGTGGAAAATTCTTTCTCCATACTTTTGATAAATCCGATGAAATAGCGAAGAAAACCTATACAAAAGAATCTATTAAAGAACTATTTAAGGACACTAGTTTGCACCCTGAATCATGTGAAGTCCTTCGAGTTTGGGATGACGAGGTAGGCCATCAACATTACCATCAAATTTTACAAATAACTGGAACAAAAAAATAAGAGCACAAATGCTCTTCTTTTTATAACCTGGTGCGAGTAATCCCACTACGTGGTCTTTCTCGTACAGGCAATTAAAAAAATAAAGAACGTAAACGTTCTTATCTTTTAATTTGGTGCGAGTGGAGAGAATCGAACTCTCATCCCAAGTTTGGAAAACTTGTATACTAACCGCTGTACTACACTCGCTAATGGGGTGGGTGATCGGAATTGAACCGACGACCTTCTGGACCACAATCAGACGCTCTAACCAACTGAGCTACACCCACCAAATTTTCAAAATGCGCTGTACGCTTCCTAGATTATAGCAAACCCAGTTTCTTTTTTCAATCAGAGATTCACTTTTCTTTCCGCTTGTGTTAAAATGAGCAAAAGCATCCAAATAAAAAGGCATATTATGAAAAACCACATCTCCACACCTTGGTTCTTTCTGCTAGCCATAGCTGCTAGTATGAGCGCCATATTTTTTCTTCAACAAAATACCCATGCTCTTGTCAAGCCAACTCTTTCCGCCTCTGTCGACAGTGCAAATATCCAGGTTAACGGCACTGATGTAATCGAGAGCGCATCTGGCACTACCGACACACCAATAAATGTTTCAGTCAAGACAAATAATCGCAGTGGCTATACCGTCACCGTTTCTTCTACCTCTGAAGAAACCGCTCTTGCCGACGCCAATCCTCTGAATGATACGAAAATTTCTTCCATTGGTTCTAATTACACTCTAGCCGATCTTCCAGCTAATCAATGGGGTATGCGTCTAGATTCTGAGGCGCTCTATTCGCCAATCCAACCACGTGGTCATGCAAAGGTTATCGCCACCACTACCACCAAAAACGACACCGAGGAAACCAATACTTTTCATGTCGGCATGAAGCTAAACTCCAGCCTCCGTACCGGTAATTATCAAAACAAACTCCTCGTTTCGATCACCACAAATCCTGTCGATAGCTATGTAGAGCTAGTACGCAGTTATCCTCTTGACACTACTTTTTCTCGACTTATTGGGGGTGATACTGACAATATCAAACACATAAAATATAGTATTCAACCACCAGCGAAAAATATCACTACTGCTACAATTCATAATGATGACATATCAGAAGCTTCTGTTTTAGCCTGGTGGGATGAGCCTACTAAGACCATTTATTATCATTCTGCAGCCTCGAAAATTTATCTTCCTGAAAATTCCAACATGTTATTTGATAGTTATA
>CAUUCN010000028.1:0-9440 GCA_963543945.1 uncultured Candidatus Saccharibacteria bacterium | reverse complement strand
AAAATTTCTTTTGACAATGCGGACAAAGATGTGTGCCACGCCCCGCCACTTTAATTTTAATAATTTCTGTACCGCACCTTTCGCACGGTTCTCCTTCCCGACGAAAAACTTTGGCAAACTTGGTTAAATAATCACCCTTCGTACCATCCGCTTTCACGTAAGTCGCCATCGTGCTACCGCCTGAATCAATCGAATCTTGCATCACCGTGCGCGCGCCAATTAAAAGCTGATGAATTTCTTCATCGGTCAAACTTTCTACGATACGTTCTGGGTGGATTTTAGCAAAATAAAGAGACTCGTCTGCATAGATATTACCGAGGCCACAAATCACTGTTTGGTCTAGAATAGTCGGTTTAATCAAAGCTTTTTTATGTCGCATCAAATTCTTTTTGAATTCCTCGTCTGTCATATCCCACGGCTCTTTGGCAAGCTTCTTGATAAAAGACTCATTTTCTACTTCATCAGTTTCCAGGACCTTACAAAAACCAAATTTTCTCTGGTCATTAAAATAGAGGGTGCCGACTTGCTCTAGCTCGCCAGAAGAATCTTTTTCGCAAATCTCAAATTCCACACGTGTCTGTTTATTCGGTAAACCTCCATAAAAACTTTCGCTGGGATGTCCGCCCGAAAAACCATCCTTATCGAATAGTTCCGTTTTAAAATCACCTTGCGAAATCATCTTCACGAAATCTTTACCAGATTCTGTCCCGAGATTTCGATAAATTAATTGCCCGGTCATTCTCAGATGCACCATCATTGAAACGCCATTTTCGAAATCAAAAATCAAGGCCTTACCGAAACGGCGCATGCCCAAAATCTTTTGTCCTTCGATTAATTCTTTTGGTCCATGAAAAGAAGAGAGGGAACTAATTTTGACTTTTCCCACAGATTTATCTTTAGTAAATTTCAAAACCCCCCTGAGGATTGTTTCAACTTCTGGTAACTCTGGCATACCTCTATTATAACCGTGTTAGTTTTCCTTGCAACCCCAAGATGATTATGTTATATTTTAAGAGGAAAAGAGTCAAAAATGCAAACAAATAATCAAAATTCAAATTCACCTATTAATCCTAAACTCGGTAGTAGTGTCACTAATGCCATTAAAAATGCCGAAGCTGGCGAACTGCCGGCTCTTGATGATATCAGTAATATTGCTAACCGGGTGGTCGAAAAAATCAAAGCCAGTGAAAATATTTTGATTGCGCTTTCCAAAAATCCGAATATCGATGAAATTTCCGCCGCGCTCGGTCTTGCCATGATTCTTGACACTATGCGTAAGCATGTTACGGCGATCTTTTCCGGCCAGGTGCCAAATGTTTTGCAATTTTTGAAACCAGAAGAAACTTTTGAAAAAACCACCAATAGTTTGCAGGATTTTATTATTGCTCTCAGTAAGGATAAAGTTGATCATATTAGCTATAAAATCGAAGGTGATTTCGTTAAAGTCTATGTTACGCCGTACAAGGCTACCATTGGCCAATCCGACCTCAGTATGTCTCATGGTGACTACAATGTCGACCTAGTTATTTGTTTTAATGTCATTTCTGGTGATGAAATTGACCCAGCGCTTTCCGAATATGGTCGCATTATGCACGATGCCACTGCGATTAATCTTACTGTCGATACTCCGGGTCGTTTTGCTGAACTCGAATGGCAGGACTCTAATGTTTCCTCTATCTCTGAAATGATTGTGGGTCTGGCCGATAGACTTGGGTTAGCCAGCTTTAGTGAGCAGGTTGCAACCGCTCTCTTAACTGGTATCGTCGCTTCTACGGATCATTTTTCTAATCCACGTACTTCATCAAATACTATGTCGATCGCCTCGAAATTGATGTCCTTTGGTGCCAACCAGCAATTAATTTCTTCTCAAATTATGGAGAAAATAAAAACTCCAGACGAGGCGCAAGCTCCAGTCACCCCTGCTGCTGCTGAAGCTCCAGCCGCGTCAAATCCTGCGAGCGCCGAATCTCAAGTTGCTGAAGCTCCAGTCGCGCCAAACCCTCCGGTTGCTCCCGCCGCTCCTACTATGCCTGCCACTTCTGTTGCCCCTGTCATCCCATCCGCTCCTGCCGACTTGGTTACGCCTGCTGCTCCAGCACCTGTAATGTCCACCCCACTTTCGGAAAACACTCTTGATTATATTGAAATTGAACCAAATCCTAATCAAACACTTGATGGTCAACCTCTTGAGTTTCAATCAAATCCGGCTGCTCAATCCTTTGAATCTCAAATTTCTCCAACACCTCAGGCAATCGAGTCTCAGTCGGCTCCAATCCCTCAATCTCTTGAACCTCAGCAAGCTCCAGCTTATCAAGCTCCGATCAATCCTGCCGCCGCCGCGGCCTCGGCCGTGATGGAAGATAATTTCATCCAAAACCCTGAACCTAGTTTACCTCAGCCAAACTACACTAATGAAACGCCAAATTATCAGGCGCCAGTCATGCCGACTCCACCACTAAATTTTGCGCAAAACCTTGCGACACCTCAGCCAGCGCAGTATTCGGCTCCAGTTCAGCCAATCCAGTCAGTTCAACCGACTCAGCCAATTCAACTAGTTCAGCCAATCCAGTCAATCCAACCGGCTCAGCCAATTCAGCCAGCTCAACCCGTCCAACCGATGCAATATTCTGAGCCGTCCACCCCTGTTCAACCGATGCAATTTACTGCTCCAGTCTCTCAAGCTCAACCAATGCCATATGTCGAGCCAATGCAGCCTATGCCAATGGCCGCTCCAGTGGAACCAACTCAATTTACACAGCCAGTACAGCCTATCGAGTCAGTACCACCAGTACAGCCTATGGAACCAATACAGTCAGTATCTCCAGTCCCTCCTGCTCCAGTAATTTTTGATGCTGCCGCTATGCCAAATCAGTCGCTAGCTAATGATCAAAATTTTGCTAATCCAAACCAAGCCGACCTGACGCAGTCCATGCCTCCGATGCCTCCGATGCCACCGATGCCGCCAGAGGCTCCATCGACTCCAGATGTTGATTTCTTTGCTCAGGCCGCTGCCGCCACCGAGGCTGCTCAGTTAAATCAGACTCCAATTAACTCAGTAGCTTCCGGCCCGATTCCTGCTGACTTAGCTCCAGTATCGACTCCGGCCCCAGCTCCATTAGAAGCCTCAGCCGAGCCACCACTTCGTACTTTTGTTTCGGAAGCTCCATTAATTTCTCAGCCAATCGACACTAGTGCGCCAACCGCTGTCCCGATTGCTGAACCAGCTGCGATTTTCTCACCAGAATCAGAAGAGCCAGCTGAGCCAGCACCAGCTAAAATTGACCCAACCGCCTTTCATATCCCAGGAATGTAAAAATGAACCCAGAACCAAACTTACCCGAGACTAATCTTCATACCGAAAATCCAGAACCATCCATCAATCTCGACCCGCGTCAAAATCCGGATATATTATTAATCGATAAGCCTGACCAGATGACTTCTTTTGGTGTGGTCGCGCGGGTTCGTCGTAAACTCAGCGGGCAAGAAGGGAAAAAGGTGAAAGTCGGTCACACTGGTACTCTTGATCCTTTTGCCACCGGGCTCCTAATTATTTTGACTCATAAGGCCACCAAACTTTCCGATACTTTTTTGAAGCTCGATAAGTGGTATGAGGCTACCATTGAGCTTGGGAAGTCCAGTACCACCGGCGATCCAGAGGGTGAAATTACTACTCACGAAGTTACTAAAATCCCGACTAGAGAAGAGGTTGAAACGGTCTGCCAAAAATTCCTCGGTCAAATTACTCAAACACTACCTGTTTTTTCGGCCATAAAGATTAATGGTAAGCGCGCCTATCAATTGGCTCGCGAGGGCAAGCAAATCGAAATGCCCTCCCGTCAGGTGGAAATTTATGCCCTAGAAATTCTCGACTATCAATATCCTACACTTAAAATTCGCACCCACGTTTCTTCTGGCACCTATATTCGCACCCTGGGCGAGGATATCGGAAAATCACTCGGCACTTCTGCCTACCTTACGGCGCTTCGACGTATTCAAGTCGGCCCATATAAAATTGAGGACGCGGTTACCTTAGACAATTTTATGGCGGAAAATTGAGAAAAATAAATCCAACCTCTTGAAATTCCTGCTCTCTTATGTTAAGATAGCACCAATATGATTACAAAAGAGAACAAAGCTAAGGCCATTCAAGCCACTGCTCGCAATGCAAAAGATGTGGGTTCTCCAGAGGTGCAAGTTTCTATCTTGACTGAGCGTATCAAAGAAGTGACTGAGCACGTAAAGGTGAATAAGCACGACTTTATGGCTCGTCGCGGACTCATGCAAATGGTAGGTCGCCGCAAACGTCTATTGAAGTACCTCGAGAAAACTGATTTTGAGCTTTACAAGTCAACAGTTGCCAAACTCGGTCTACGTAAATAATTAATACCCCCCTCGGGGGTATTTTTTTGTGTCTAAGAATCTATCAAAATCAAGCCAAGAAAAAGAGGAGAACTTCTAAAGCTCTCCTCGAATAAAATTAAAGGTGTGTAGTTACAAAATCTCATGTGTTCAGAAATATCATTTTATTTAGAAACATAGGTAATTTTAGAGATTAATCTGACCAGATTCCTCCAGCTCTTTTAATATCCTATCCTCGTTGGATTTGCAAGCGCTGTACGTCACAAATTTAATGTCTTTTCTTCCGGTAAATTTAATATATTCAGCCAGAAGCTTCCTAGCACAGTGTAGCGATGCATCGCATACCACCTTCTCAATTTCTTCCATTGTCGGGCGTGCAGTTTTGCGCACGATTCGTTCAGCTCGGTGATTGGGGGACATCTGTCTAAGTTCTTTAATGAACTCATCAAGTTCAGATGGTGCCACGTAGGTCATCTTCACCTTGCTGGCATCATTTTGACTCTCGAAGAGATTCACTTGCTTATTTCTTTTAGTTAACTGCTGGTACAGGTAACCAGAACCATTATTTAATTCCGGCTCATCGTAGAGATTATTCAGCTGAAAACAAATTTTAGTGTACCGCTGCCCATTATATTTGAAGGGGTAGTGGATTATCGCAATATCGACATTCTTGTCAAGTCTGATTTGCTTCTTATAAGGAAGCCAAAAATCTTCTACAAAAGGCGTCACCTCTACTTTGCCACAAGGCACGCCATTCTTGTCGAGTCTCATGCGTTTTTCCTCTGGTAATTTACCTTTAATGATGGCGATTGGGTAAGAAATTTTTGCCGCATCGATTGGATCGTAGTTCGGCTCAATCTCTTTAGATAGCTGCTCTTCAATATAGGCTTCTCTGTGAGCAATATTAGTGTAGGACTTTCTTTGAGGCTTCTTGAATTTTGCATTCCCATGATTATTGGGCAGTTTCTTTTTTGAAACTACCAATTTCCATTCATTGGCTGGATTATTCCGGCCATCTTCATTTGAATCTTCTTCAAAATTCAATACTGCATTCGTATCGGTGTTGATCATTTTTACACTCCTTTTCGTAAGGTGCATTCAGTGGCGCCATATATACATACGGGCCGCAAGTAACAACTCTATTGTAACATAAACGATATAAAAATGCAAATTTCACCCCTGATGGGCCGCTGAAGCCACCTAAAAATCGCCATTTGTGCTATAATGGAATAGTTATAAGCGGGAAGACGGCGGATAAGTTTTCTGAAACCTTCAAAGCACTTATCTGGTGTTTTCCCAGAAAGGAAAATATGGATATTATCAACCCTACTGGCAAGCAGACCTTTAGCTTGTCGAGAGATTTTTGTGGTAAGAAGCTCACGATTGAAGTAAATCGCGTCGGTTTTCGCACTACCAGCTCGGTTCTTGTTACCTATGGTGATACTGTAGTTCTCGGCTCCGTGGTCGTCAGTGAAAAACCGGTGGTGCAAGATTTCTTCCCGCTCTCGATCGATTACGAAGAAAAGTTCTATGCTTCTGGCAAAATTTCGAGCTCTAAGTTTATTAAGCGTGAAGGTAAACCAGCTGACGAGGCTATTCTGGTTGGTCGTTTGATCGATCGCCCAATTCGCCCTCTCTTCCCGAAAGGCTATCGCCAAGAAGTTCAGGTAGTGACCACCGTTCTCTCGATGGATCCAAATTTCCGTCCTGATATGGTCGCCATGGTGGCTGCTTCTTCGGCCTTGATGAATGCCGGCGTACCTTTCGACGGACCAATTGCCGGTGTGCGTATCGGTCGTGTGAATGGTGAATTCAAGGCCTTCTTGAGCCCTGAAGAGCGTGAAGCTTCTGACCTCGACCTCGTGGTTGCCGTGAAGGACGATAAGGTGATGATGGTAGAAGCTGGTGCTGACGAGGTTTCCGAATCTGTCATTATCGATGCTATGCGTTGGGCGGTTGAGATGGTGCAACCGGCTCTCGAGCTTCAAAAAGCCTTGAAGGCTGAACTAAACGTTATCGAAAAACCGTTTGAACTAGCCTTGCCAGATCCAGCCATTCAGGAAAAAGTTGATGCTTGGACTAAGGTTCACTTCGTCGGCGCAGATGGTAAGCTTGGCACCAAAATTCGTGGTAACGTTCTCGATCGTAAGCGCGCTGCCGATGAACTCCGCGCCGAGATGGATGCCGAATTTGCTCTCGAGCTTGGTCAAGGTGAAGCTGATGAAGAAAAAATCGCCGATTATGAAGCTAATCTGCAATCTGCCTATCATGATGCCTTTGAATTAGCCATTCATCACGAAGTACGTCGTGCCATTGTCGAAGAATCCATTCGCCCAGACGGTCGTAAATTGGATGAAGTCCGTCCACTCAGCTCGCAGGTTGGTATTTTGCCACGCGTGCACGGCTCCTCTCTCTTTACCCGCGGTCTGACTCAGGCCATGAATATTGTTACTCTCGCTCCACTTTCTTACGCTCAGCTGGTCGATACTATGGAGGTCACCGATGGTACTCGTCGTTACATGCATCACTATAATGCGCCAAGCTACACCGTTGGTGAAACTGGTCGTATCGGTGCTCCAGGTCGTCGTGAAATTGGCCACGGTTACCTTGCCGAACGTGCACTTCTTCCAGTGCTTCCAGATAAGGAAGAATTTCCATACGCCATTCGTTCAGTTACCGAAATTATGTCTCAAAACGGTTCTACCTCTATGGCGGCCACTTGTTCTTCCTGTCTCGCGCTTATGGATGCCGGCGTGCCAATCAAGCGCCCGGTCTCTGGCGTGGCCATGGGTCTGATGCTCGATGGTGAAACTCCACACGTCCTCACTGACCTTATGGATGCCGAAGATTTTGCCGGTGATATGGATTTCAAGGTCACTGGTACCGAGAATGGTATTACCGCTCTTCAGATGGATATGAAAGTTCATGGCTTGCCAGTTTCGATTCTCGAACAGGCCATTAGTCAATCTCATACTGGTCGTATGTTTATCTTGGAACATCTGAAATCTATTCTTCCGGCTCCACGTGCCAAGCTTTCTGAATATGCACCACGTATTGAAAAATTAATGGTCAAACAGGATAAGATCGGTGCTGTTATCGGTAAGGGCGGGGAAATGATTAACAAAATTACCTCCGAAACTGGTGCTCAAGTCGATATCGATGATTCTGGTTTGATTACGGTTTCCGGTACTGATGCTGCTAAAATCGAACGTGCCGTCGAATGGATCAAATCTCTCGTCGAAGAGCCAGAAGTTGGTAAAATTTATACCGGTAAGGTCGTCAATATCAAAGATTTCGGCGCCTTTGTTAATATCATGCCAGGTATCGATGGTATGCTACATATCTCCCAAATTTCCGACAAGCGTGTCGAAAAAGTCGAAGATGTCTTGAAGTTGGGTGATGAGGTAAAAGTTCGCCTCGAAGCTATCGACGACAAGGGTCGTCTCTCCCTCTCGATGAAGCGCGTCGAACAATAAAGAGAATAAATAAAAATAGCGCGGCCTGTTCGCGTTATTTTTTATAGAAGCAAAATTCAATTTTATAGCGTAGAATTTAATTGATTAAGAAAACCCTCATTATAAAAAATAACCCCAGTGTGGGGCTATTTTTTTAAGCACTATTTATAATTAAACGTCGTGCGAGTTGCCATTTTTATCGATACACTTGGTTTGGAGGATTTTAATCTGGCTTATTGCGTAATCTGTGATTCCGCGAATCGCTTCACGCTTATGCTCGTCGAGTTCATCACATTGAAGTACGCCATTTCCTTCATAGAGAACAACCCAATTTCCTAGTGGAAGTGCACGATAAAATACGGCTGGACCACCAGAATATGGGATTGCTTCGGTCATTTCGTAATGGTTGTTTTGATCGTAGTACGAACCTTCACTATATTTAGATCCCACCGCAATTATATATTTAGCATCTTTAGTAGTAAAAACCTCACCGACGCTCGCAGTAGTCCAAACGGTTTTATATTTTTTCAAATATTCATCATTAGGGTCTACTGGACGCTCTCCGCCACTATCAGATTTGACGGTATCCCTTAATAGTCGAAGCTCTGCGAACATCGGCATCGGCTTTACAATCTCTTTTACCGTCACATTATCTTGCTTCACATCAGTGATCTTGGTTTGAGTTGCTTCTTCGTACTTTGCGATCGATTCATTCGCAGACTTTACTTTCTCCTTAGATTCCACGAGTTCTTCGTTTAGCTTCTTAGTATCCTTATTTTTTGAAGTATAAACATAGGCTAGTGTAGCTAGTGAAGCGATTGTGGTGATGGCAAAGCAGATTGCTAGAACTTTTGAGAGTCCCGAGCCACTCTTCACTGGGGTAGGCTCGCTGTGAACGTAATTATTGCCTGTGTTGAAATTATTGTCTTCCATATCTTTCCTTATTTTATAGTGCCACTAATTCATTATTTTTTGATCTATCGAGGCATTTCATTTCGGTACCGTAGCCATTTTTTCTAAAATCAGCGTTCGCACTACGCATTACCGATCTATATTCTTCTGATAGGTTGTCACAGAACCCCACCATCTGACCTTCTTCGCCGAGTTTCCACGCTCCACTTGCTAAGTCACGATACCAGTACGCACCATAGCCACCAAAATGATGGTTGTAAGTGTCGTTGCCATAATCATCCTTATAGCGATCGACGTGTAGTGGATGTATTTGCGCAACCATATACTTACCGTCACTAGTCGTGAAGAGGTCTTCAATAACTGGTTCTGCCCACATATCAATAATAGTGTGTCCTGATTCATCTTTTGAATTTAATACTTTATAGCTGTGCTTCTTTAGTTCGTCCTTTAGGATATTCATCCCTGCATTTATCGCCATCGGCTTTACAATCTCTTTTACCGTCACATTATCTTGCTTCACATCAGTGATTTTGGTTTGAGTCGCTTCTTCGTACTTGGCGATAGATTCGTTTGCAGATTTAACTTTCTCTTTAGACTCTACGAGTTCTTCATTAAGCTTCTTTGTATCCTTATTCTTTGAAGTATAAACATAAGCTAAAGCGCTACCTAAAGCTAAAGTAGTAATAGCAAAAAATATGGCCATAGCTTTTAATC
>CAUUCN010000027.1:0-9743 GCA_963543945.1 uncultured Candidatus Saccharibacteria bacterium | reverse complement strand
AATGAAAATACCAAAAACCCAAACTACAAAATGACGAAAAATCTTTAACAACACGACACACAACCCAACTACGCCAAATACCAATTAGAAGCCACCGCCACTGGAGTAGCCAGAACCGCCACTGCTGCTACTGGTGGAATAAGTTGAGGACGAGCTTGAAATACTAGATGTGAAGCTACCAAAATCGGCATATGATAGCGCATACCAGGTTGGAATCGTATAATCGGTGCCGAGTTCTTCGTAATATTTGTCGAGATTCTTAATCCAGGTTTTTTCAAGTCCAAAGAGTGCAGCATAAGGTAGAAGTTCCTCATAAAGATGAACGATTCCCTCTGGTGAGGTGTCGACATCTTTAACATTTTGGAGGAAGTTAATACGTTCACTCTCGGCAAGATTAATGTAATCTTTTAGACCCTGCATGTAGACTACAACTTCGAGTCCGGCGTTGGTGAAATCGCGGTATTTTCTAGCAAAATGATTATAAGTAGAGGCAGCAATAGAGGTACCGATGAAAATAGCGGCAGCTAAGATGAATAGCTCTGGCTTGTAAATATAGAAAGAAGTGATATGGATGGTTTGATCGGCAATGCGCAGAACCCAGGAAAGGAGCTTCGGGAAGAATGGAAAGAATGAAGCGACGCCGAAGAGTATACCGCCAAAAATGACAATAAATTGAACTCCAATGATGCTATCGAAAATGCCCATTATGCCAGCTCTTTTGTTATCCTCGGTTAAACCTTTTTCGGCGATATCAAGTTTGATATTTGTATCATAACTCATAATGAGCTGGTTGACCGAGTAGGAGTCGTTTTGTTTGAGCTTGAAAGTTTCGCCGACTTCAGGCAGGGTGGAAGATTGAGCTAAGACACGAAGCATAGATTTTTCTTCGGAACTGAGATTGTCGGTATTCAGAACTTTGACTGACCAAGATTGCTTCTTATTGAAACCGAGAAAATTTTTTTCAATTGGATTTTTAATGATGTCAATTTTTTTGTGGACGGCTAGACTAAGCACGGTGGCAGTCTTTTGATTGAGCGGAATAAAGCTAAAGAAACCAGCTTGACCAACGGTGAGATCTTTTTGAGGTTGGTATTGTGGAACACGAATTAAGCTCTTGTAATATTGGTGTTTTTCGCGAACATGTTTTTGATAGTTACGAACGATACTGAAAATTGTAAAGAAAGAGAAAATTCCGATAATAATACAGACTGCTACGGCAATGTAATTATATTTTGGTGGACGAATTTTGAAGGTGTCGGCTTTGATGGCAATGACAAAAGTTGCACCTTCACCGGCTTTGAGGTTGTTGGCGGAAAAAGTGATGGAATTTTTGGCTTTTTCAATCTGACATTTATCGGTGTCATTGGAGCGATAAGCGCCAGAATAACAGATTGGGTTGCCAAAAATAGTGCTAGCAATTTCATCGGAGAAATGAAGAGTACCGGAAACTTGCTCGAAAGGCTGCTTCCAGTCGACACCATTAATATTCCAGTAGAGCTCTTGATAGGCGCCGGAGATTGAAGAGTTTGCGACATCTTTGAAAGCGGCGACTACGTTATCAAAGCTATATTTAATCACGTAGGTTTGTTCGCCGGAGACATAAGCGTCAGCATCACCGATTTTGAGTTTAATATTAGAATCGGAAACGCTGGATTCAAATTTTTCTGATTGACCATTGCGAGTGACAGTGGCCTTAAAAGCGTATGGATCGTCAATAATTTGATTTCTGCCGGCTTGGTTGAAAATTGGGATTACGCGCATAATACCATGATTGGTATTTTCATGGGTAAAATTGGCAACTAAAATTTCGGTAACATCAAGTTTGGAATAACCTTCGGCGTCTTTGGTTAGCTCATAATCGGCATGAAAATTTTTGAAAGTAAAATCATTAACGGCGGAATTTTCGCTGTTCGAGCTACTGCGCTTTCGGCGAGCAAAAGTCGGTTCGGCAGGAACTAAGACGAGAGTAAAAATTGATAGTAATAAAATAAACCTTAAAAAGAATTTCCTCATGGTTTAATTTTACCATAAAGCTAGAGAACTTCGTGTAGAGACGTTTGATTGCTAGAGGACTTCGCGCAGTGAACGTTTGATTGCTAGAGGACTTCGCGCAGAGAACGTTTGATTACATTAATGGAAGACTGCATGCGGATGGCTTCCATTTCGGTAAGTTCGGTATCGAGACGGCGCACGATTCCCTTACGACCAACAATGGTTGGAAAGCCAAAGAAGCAATCAGAAAAAATATCATAAGTAGAAACTGGTAAAACGCGGTTTTCGTCATTAAAAATGCAATTCACGATACGAGTTACGCAGGCGCCGATGCCATAATAGGTGGCACCTTTTTTGTTGATAATTTCGTAGGCCTGATTTTTGGTGTCAGTCTCGATATTTTTGAGCTCAGAAGCCGAGATTAAATCTGTGATCGGTTGACCGCCAATATTAGCATTCGACCAGAGAGCGAATTCGCTATCCCCATGCTCGCCAACTTGATAAGCGTGGACAGATTTTGGTGAAATACCGAGGCGGTTCGCAATATTATATTTAAGACGGGCGGAATCGAGTACGGTGCCGGAGCCAATAACTTTGTGACTTGAAAAACCAGAATATTCCATAACGAGATAGGATAAAACATCGACTGGATTGGTGACCATGAGAAAAATTCCCTGGAAACCATTATTTAGGAGATTCTCGACAATTTCTTTAACAATTTTGGCGTTACGGGCAAGGAGTTCAGTGCGGGTTTCACCACCTTTTTTCTGTGCAGCACCAGCGGTAATAATGACGAGATCGGTGTCGCTACTGTCCTTTTCGTAGGAGCCAGCATGAATTTTCATGAAATTCGGTGAAACCGCTAAAGTGTCGCGCAAATCCATGGCTTCACCTTCGGCGTCGGCTTGGTCTTGGTCGATAAGAACCAGTTCATTGATGGCGTTATGGGAAGAAACCAAAGAAAAGCCAATACTGGCACCAACGTTCCCTGTTCCAATAATCATTACTTTGTTCGACATAGTTTTTCCACCCTGAAATTAAAATATTATAGAAATGCTTATGCTTATTTTAACATATTTTGCAATTAGATTCGATGAGTATTCCAGTTAATATTAGTGGTGATGGGATTCAAATTTGACGAGTGTTCAGGAAGATATTAGTGATGGCGAACTTTAAATTCGACGAACATCCCAGTTAACACTCGCGGTAGCGACGTCGAGAAGATTTTGCGGATTCCAGGTGGCAAGGGCAGCAATTTTGGCGGGGAGCATGCCGGTCCAGAGAGAAAGTGGTGTGAAGCTGGTATGATCGAGGCGGATGGTATAGATTTCGCCAGCTTTGGCCATAATGATTTGGTCACTATGTAGAGTAATGAGGGTGAGCGTGTAGCTAATGGTAAATTTATGTAAGGTCTCAATCACAGATGTGAGTGGCATGGAAAGTAGGAGCATTTTAGGAAAATAAATGGCTTGAAAAAGTTTTTGGAGTTGCGGCATCGTGGCAAGTAGAATAAGGTTTTCGTGCTGGAGATTTTCCTCAGCATTATTGGTAATAATTTCAATAGCATCACGACAGGCTACCACTACTTGATTTTCGTGCAGTGATTTTAGGGCTTCATTAATGGCGATGGAGGTGGTGGAATTTTTGGAAAAATTACCGGATAGAAAAATCGTATCGGCAGAGAGAAAACTTTCGGTAAGTTTCTCGTGACGGTCGAATGACCCGGAAGGGGTGGATTTGAGAAAATCGATATAATTAATCACCGGAAGTTTGTTTTGTAGAGCGTCTGGTAGATATAATTTAAGGGTTTTAATCGGTAGTTTTTCGAGGAATTCGGTGGTGCGAATTTCGCTTAAAAAGTTTTCGCTATTGCCACCAAAAACTGAAAGACGACCAGATTTTTGGGTGGGAATATTCCATAAAATATTGTGGTCTTCGTTACCGATAAGTTTATGCCAGTAGGTGAAATTATTAGGATTCATAATATTGGGGTTCAAAATATTAAAAATTTAGGGTGATAGAAATTGGACAGTGGTCAGAACCGAGAATGGTTTCGTAAATTTCGGCGGCTTCGAGATTTTTTTCGAGTGATTTAGAGATGAAGAAGTAATCAATGCGCCAACCGATATTATTCTCACGCGCTTTTCCCCAGTGCGACCACCAAGTGTAGCGAGCAGTGTCGGGATTAAGCGAGCGAAAAGTATCGATAAAATCTTGTTTAAGAATTTCCGAAATTCCCTCACGTTCTTCTTGGGTGAAGCCGGCGTTTTTAGTATTTTGCTTCGGACGTGCGAGATCAATTTCTTGGTGTGCGGCATTAAAATCGCCACAGACTACCACGGGTTTGGTTTTTTCGAGATGTTTTAAGTAAGCTAAGAAAAGTGGGTCCCAAAGTTTGTGACGAAGTTTGAGTCGTGACAAATCAGTTTTGGAATTCGGCGTATAAACGTTCACTAGGTAAAAATTTTCCGTTTCAAGCGTGAGTACGCGACCTTCAGAAAAAGGCGAGCCAAAGCCGTCATTTTCGAGAAGTTTTGATTTTGCTTGATCGAAATCGGGACTTTTAAAATATTCGGAAAGATTAGTTTCGGTAGACAGAATTGGTAAATTAGTTTTTGCGATCGTCATGGTACCAGAATAGCCTGGACGCGTGGCAGAATTCCAATGTAACTGATAATTTTCTAGCGGAGTGTTTAGAATTTCTTTTTCAACTTGCTCGGGTTTAGCTTTAACTTCCTGGAAGCAGCAAAAATCTGGATCCTCGGTGCTAAGAAAATTTTGGATGACTTGTTTTTTAAGGACGGCTCGCAGGCCATTCACGTTCCAGGAAAAAAGACGAATTTTAGACATGTAAGCGTTTCCTTGCTTCGCGATCGAGGTCACGATTTTTAATCGAAACACGCTTGTCATAGCGTTTTTTACCGGTAGCGAGGGAGACCTCGATTTTAATATAACGGCCGCCTCCGAACAATTTAGTTGGTACGATAGTATTGCCGAGTTGTTTAGATTTTTCGAGTGAATGAAGTTGTTTTTTGGTAATGAGTAGACGGATATTGCGGGCAGTTTCGGCGCCGAGTGTAAGGTTGTTTAGCCAGAGTTCGCCATCCTTAATAGTGACAAATGAGCCTTTGAGCTGGACGTGATGATCACGAATTAGGCGGACTTCCGGTCCGGTCAGACTCATACCGCAGATAATTTTATCACCGAGATGATAATCAAAACTCGCACGTCGGTTGACGGCGACAGAAGAAGTTTGCTTTGGTTTTGATTTTTTACCCATAGCTTAATTATAACAGATACTAAAAGTGTTATATAATAGAGATTATGAAAATTGCAATTGCTTCTGATATTTATTATCCGATGACGAATGGGGTGGCGGTCTTTGCGCATAATTTAGCCAATGGTTTAGCGCAAGCTGGTCATGAAATTTTGGTGATTGCACCAAGTTTTACGGGTGAATATTATGAAGAAATCGATGAAAAAACTGGAGTGAAGACTGCTCATTTATCTTCAATTCGATTTCCTTTTTATCCTGATCAAATTAACCCAGTGCCAGAGAATCCGGAATTTTTGGGTATGCCATTACCACGTTTGACTTATAAGAATGGTATTTGGTGGACGGTGAATCCTTGGGTGGAAGTGAAAAAAGTGCTGGATGAATTTCAGCCAGATGTAATCCATTTACAGACCGCGGAATTTATTGCGCTTGCGGTGATGAGTTATGTGAAAAAAAGAAATACTCCTTTGGTTTCGACGGGGCATGCTTATCCGGATAATATCACCGACCAATTGTTTTTCTTGCAGCCTAAACCTTTGAAAAAATTATCAAATGCGATTTTGAAGGCGCACATGATGAGTTTTTTGAAAAATTCTGAATATGCGACGATGCCAACCGAGATTGCGATCGGCGACTTAATACCAAAAAATCGTAAGTATTTCAAAGTCCCAGTAGAAGCGCTTTCAAATGGGGTGGATTTGTCACAGTTTAAGCCGGCAAAAGCTAGTTCGGAGATTTTGAAAAAATATCACCTTGATGATGGTAAAGATAAAATCATGTATATCGGACGGGTGGATCCAGAAAAAAGTATTGATGTGGTGGTGAAAGCGTTTGCTTTACTTCTAGCGGATGGGATTTCGAATACTGAACTGGTGATTGTAGGTGATGGCATCGATATGGTGCGATTAAAAGAGCTTGCCGAGGAATTGAGTATTAGTGAGGAGGTGAAGTTCCTCGGAAAAATTATGATGCCGGAGCTTGCGAAGGTTTATCGCATGGGTACAATGTTTGCTACGGGCTCGGCGACTGAGACACAAGGAATTGTTTTGATTGAAGCGGCAGCGACTGGTTTGCCTCTTGTGGCTGTGAACGCCGGAGCAGTGGGGGAAATTTGCGTGGATGGTTTTAATGGTGAACTTGTGGAAGCTGGCAATGTTGAGGCTTTTAAAGAAGCTATGAAAAAGATTCTTTTGGACAAGAAACTTCAAAAAGAATATAGTAAAAATTCTTTGGAAATTTCAAAGAAGCACGATTTGAGGCATACTTTGAAGCGCTTTGAAGAAATTTATGAAGAAGCGATTCGCTTAAAACGCGTAGAAGCGGAATAATGAGATTGGAGAAAATAATGCAGAAAAAATGGTCTTGGCAGGATTTACCTAAACATTTTACGATTCTAGCCCCAATGGAGGGGGTGACGGATGTGGTTTTTCGTCAGGTAATTAACCGAGCGGGGCGACCAGATGTATTTTTTACGGAATTTACTAATGTCTCTTCTTTTGCGTCGGAAAAAGGTCGGGATAACGCACTTGAGCGTCTCGATGTAGTGGAGACGGATTCGCCAATTATTGCGCAAATTTGGGGAAAAAATCCGGAGCAATTTGGTTTGCTGGCAAGCAAATTGGAGGAACTTGGTTTTGATGGATTAGATATTAATATGGGCTGTCCGGATCGCCATGTTAATAAAGCTGGCGGTGGCGCGGCGATGATTCGTACGCCGGAATTAGCGCTTGAATGTGTCCGCTCGGCGAAAGCAAACACAAATTTGCCAGTGTCAGTGAAGACACGCCTGGGTTTTACGTATGTGGACGAATTTCGTGAATGGTTGCCGAAAATCTTAGCGGAAGATGTGGCGAATTTGACGATTCATTTACGCACGCGCAAGGAAATGTCGAAAGTACCAGCACACTATGAGTTAATTCCAGAAATTTTAGCTATTCGTGATGAGGTCGCGCCGCGGACTTTAATTACGATTAATGGTGATATTGCGGATATGGCGGACGTAGCTAAACTAAGTGAAGCTTATTCAGATGTGGATGGCTTTATGATTGGTCGTGGGGTATTCTTCAACCCATATTGTTTTACTGACCGTAAGCCAGTGGGGCTGGGTGGTGAAGTTGAAATTCCGGAGGTTATGGAATTATTCCGTTTTCATCTAGATGTTTTTGATGCAAGATGTCGAGAGTTAGAAGAACGTGGCTCGAGGTATCCATTTGAGCCACTGAAGCGCATGTTCAAGGTTTATGTGAATTCTTTCGATGGAGCTTCGGATTTGCGCGTAAAATTAATGGATTGTAAAAATACGACGGAAATTCGAGCGGTGCTGGATGAATTTTCTGCAAAATTGTAACAAAAAAGAGGGGGTTAATTCCCCTCTCTCTAGATTAGTTAGCCGCAATATGCCAAGTCAAATCTGTAGCATTAAACATCAGACGACATTGCTCCTTTCCGACTAAGACGTCGAAGACGTGAATCGCGGTATTGCCGACGAAACGGATGTGAGTGCGGAGCAATTCCGTCACCTCAGACTCTTCGTAGCCACGTCGCTTGAAAGTCAGCGGTTGGCACGGAGTCATTTGATAGCCGAAAAGGGCCATCACTTCGACACGTTCTAGATTGTTAAGATTAGTTTGGTTTTGCATAAGTAACTCCTAAATTAAATATAAGAGTCATTTATGTGAGCCCGATTTATTGGCTCCTGGCTAAAAGTATAAATGACGATACTTAAAGCTAAAACATTTTCTCATTGCCAGTGACCGAGGTGTAGCAAGATACTTTAATTTTAGCACAAAAAGTATGTTTGGATGAAAAAGATAGGGTTTTATGTGGATGAAATTTTGCTCAAAATTTAGGCATAAAAATGGGAGGCGGAAGCCTCCCGAAAAGCGTGAAAATTGCGGGTCAATAGTTGCGTTGCTGATATCTTTTGGGAGAAGAGTACTAGCGAGTAGTAGTTTTTCGGGGAGCTAGTATTCGATATCAGCAAATTGAATTTTAATAACCGAGTTACAGGTATTGCGTACGATTAATTGATGATTAATCGTTATAACATCCGTAAGTTACGGCGTTATCTAGCATTACTTTAATTTCTGAATCCCAGGCTTTCTGAAAGTCGCTCGGATTAGATCTGTAATCTTGGACGAATGCTCGAACATCCTCTTCTTTCCAGGAATCGTATCTTCGGCCAGTAACGTCATTGGTAATCGTAGTGCTCATGAAAAACACCCCCTTCCATGAATAAGCAATTTTCACGTACGTCAACCTAAATCCTAGTTAGATTAGACGGTTTAATTCTACCATAAAAACATAAATATGTCAATGTTAAAAATTGACAGGATGAGAAAAAAGTTGTAGAATATAAGAACTGATTAGTAATAATTAGTGTGACTTTTTAAGTAGTTCTTTAAGAGGAGGTTTCCGTATGGAAAAAGATTGCGAAAATGAAGTTTATGTTGCTAATGGTGAAATTCGTGTACTAATCATTGCAAGAATACTTTCTTGTTTTGTGATTTTTGGATTATTGCTTGGTGTAATACCTATGCCTGTGTCGATAATTCTAGTGTCATTGATGTGGTTTGTAAATTTTAGTGTGGGTGGCTCGATTATTTTTGAGCGTAATTGCTTAGTTTGTCTACATGTCGATAAGCCACAGAAAATGATAACTATTTTTTCTGAAATGCTATTAAGCGCTTTTATTTGGGGATATTTTGCTTATTGGCTGAATTTTTGGCTATTGTTGGTTCTATCGTTACTTGCAATTTTAACAGTAGCTTGGACAAATTTAGATCATAATATGAAATACGTGGATTTGTATGGTAGAGGAATCAATGTCGCCGTTGAACTTGCAAATGGAAGATTTATTAACTTGGCATTGGTGCCAATGTTTATAATTTTTGGTTCAGTTTTCGGCGTATCACTTAAACTGACTTACATAATAATTGTTGCCGTGATGCTCCACTATATTCATAATAGGATTTTAGTTAAGGCTACTAGGCCATAAAACGCAAAATCTCCTGGCGCTCCAGAAATGGGGTGCTATTTTTTTGAATTTTGATAAAATAGTTTTATTTTGTTCTCATTTTTTAAAAAATCTTATGCTAAAATAAAAATAAAATCCGGAGAGAAAAAGATGGGCAGAAAGCATATCAGAAATCGGGTATATCAGAGAACCGAACGAAAAATTTTTAATGCTTTGGCAAATATATCAAAAGATAAAAGCTTGGCCGAAATTCAAATATGTGAACTTGTCAGAGTAGCTAAGATTGCCGAGTCGACATTTTACGACCATTATCGTAATTTGGCAGATTTAATGAATAAAAATCGGGCTGTTTTCTTGAAACATTTGGAGGATGAAGTAAAAACAAATTTTCAATTAGAAATGAGCATGGAACAATTTTATGAAAAATTGTTCATTTTTTTATATAAAGAAAATCGTTTGGAGTTGATGCAGATGGATTTTCATAAAATGAAGAATTTG
>CAUUCN010000026.1:0-11247 GCA_963543945.1 uncultured Candidatus Saccharibacteria bacterium | reverse complement strand
AATATGTTCATATATGAGCATATTTATAGATTTTTGTCAAATATTCCATATTCACTCACAATCTGAACTAACATCTCAAAGTGTTACATTTGAGGGGTTAGAGCGGCGGGTTATTTTTATCAAAAAAAGACCCCCGACTAAAAGTGAGGGCAGGAATGAATTTGTAAGATTATTGTAGTTTAATTATTCATCCTTCGAATAGAAGGTAGTTATAATAGATATATCTGACTGCTTTAAAGCAGTGCGGACCCGAAGGCCCGCACCCCTCAAACCACCTGGGTTATTGCTGTCTGTATCGGATTTGGTTACATAATTCAACCAATTCTTCTTCAGTACAGTAATATCCCATGATACAATCACGATCTCCATCCTCATCTTCAAGGCAATAGCAAAGCTCGTCACGATATAGGATTGCGATCTCCCAATAGTAACGTACTTTACTTTGCTCGTCGGAATGAGGAAATGAGTCGTCGATTGGCACCTTTTTAATTATCGAAGCGCCATAGTTATTTGCATAACTAATTCTGATTCGATATTCTTCCTTGCCATCGCCGCGATTCGGAGCATAATGTATGCTGAAATCGGTAGCATTGGCAGAAATACGGGTAATGGTATCGAGGGTAAGGAAGTTTAGGTTCATCATATTGATGACCTTTCTAACCGCGACTTTCGTTCCTGAGGAACTTATGGTCGTGAAAGCGGCACCCATTCTCTTTGAGATGGGCGGAACCTCAAGGGCCCTTTTCTATACAATGTTGGTTTAGGCCTCAAAATAGGACTTATGTCCTAGCCTAGGACTTACGTCCTATAACAATAATCTTAAAATTCGAATCCGTCATAAATAGACGAATCGCATATAGTCTATCATGTTTATGCTAAATTGTCAAGATTACAGATGAGTTAACATCTCAAAGTGTTTTACTTGAGGATAAGAGTTGGGTCGCCAATTTTAGAAGTTGTCGTCGCACTTGCTTTTCTGAAGAAAAGTATTCTCGTATATTGACAAATCAAAGTGTTTATGTTACTATACAATCAATTGAGCAATAGACTCAAGTCTAGCACTGAGAAGGTGAGTACATTGAAAGTTATTAGAAGGAAAGATTATAATCACTTTTATGCTATTACTCCCCCTTTAGTTTCTAGGCTTTAGTTTAAGCTTTATATATGTTCAAAAAACTACTATTTACGGAGGTTCACACTATGAGTATTGAAACTGTAGGCAACATTTTAACAGAGACCAAGGAGGTGACTAATATGTCATATAATCCTATGATTAAGGAATGGGAGCTCTATTTTGAGAGGGTTAATGGTTATGACAACCGTACCGCCGTTGCAAAGGCATTTGCAAAATTTTGGGAAGACCCCGCAGCTGACAAACTTAAGATACCCGGAAAATGTATGCTGGGCGGAAGGGTGTTCGGGCGTAAAGGATTCAACGATGGAGACGAGATTTTCACTTCGGATGTTGAATTGATGGAGAGAATTGAGCACGGTAATTACAATGGTATTCCACATGATCTAATGTGCGCCACAACTGTCTCCGGTAGTAAGTACTACTTCTATTCGGATGGGCATAATGCCTACATGTTCCTGATGTTAGGCAATTTGTTTCATACAGGAAAACTTAGCCAAGATCGCTATTACTATCTTAAGCGCGAGTTCCATAGTTCCAAACTTATCTAAAAATCATTCCTATCTAAAAACAAATAGTCCCCGGCAACCAGTCGGGGCTTTTTGTTTGCATTCAAATAAATCTATATTATCTATTTGCATGGTGCATAGTAGAACCATAACGATTACTTTTTAAATATTGAGTAATAAAGAAATAGCGGCATTAAAAATTTCATGGTTATTTCGCTCAAGTGGAGGTTTTACATTTTTATCCACAGCATCATCGCCAATTAAAAATTGAAAGAATTTTACGTCTCGATATTTGGCCAGTGCAAGTAGAGCAGAGAGTTCCATATCGACTCCGAGGCAGCCACGTTCTTGCATTAATTTTACTTTATCATAAGTTTCACGATAAACGGCATCCGTGGTCCAGATTTTACCTTCTACTACAGTTAAAGTAGTTTTATCAAAAACTGATTTTGCCTTCTGCAAAAGCAATTGGTCCACCTCGATTTCATCTGAATCTGGCAGATAGTGATAGCTAGTCCCTTCCTCGCGATATGCAGAGGTGGGGAGAATAATAGTATTTTTTGCAATATTTTTGTCCAGTCGACCACAGGTGCCGAAAGCAACAAACTTTTTTATGCCACTAGCAATTAAAAGTTCCACATCACAGACACTTCCAGCCGAGCCAGTCGTAGGATAAACTAATAGAATTTTTTCACCATCCATATTGAGGTAGCGGTAGGTATCAAAAATTCTGCCATAAGTGTTCCTGGCAGAAAAAGTCGCAAGATTTTTATTCATCAAAACATAATCATCCCAGATCTCATCATCGAAAATTAAAAGACATTTATCTGGTTTAGCATCGAGCTTAAGATTACATGGTCCGAAAACAGTTTCTGAAGATGAGTCATAGATTATCATACTCTTATTATATTGCAATAATCCGTAAAATACGTAGCTAAGTCTTATTATGAGATAGCTTTTTATTCTAAATCCCCAAGGTGTTGCGCTGGAGATGTTAATTCAGGGTGCATATTGACGTATTTGTATATTTATTGTAAAAATAACTGATTGGGTGGCGTTCTTTAGTATCTTTGTGAGTTTTTAAAATTAACGCGTCTCACCCTAGTCTTGTTTCAGTCCACATTATTTCAATATCCTAAGGAGGTATGTAGTATGGAAGTAACAAATTTTTTCCCCATCATTATTGGCGCAATAATTATCTTGGTTATTATCATCGCCTTGTTTGCAATGATTAAAACTGCCAACGGTAATGAAGCGCTAGTTGTTTCCGGAGTCGGCGCTACTGACAAAGAGGGTAACCCCACAATTAAGCGGGCCGGTGGCCGAGTCGTCATTCCTTTTATTCAGAAAGCGAAGTATTTCGACTTATGTGTTCGTACGGCCAAAGTGGAGGGTGATGTTACTAAAACGCAAACTGGTGTACCGATTCAGATTGACTGGGCTGTGGCTTATAGCCCCGATACTTCATCTAATGCAAGTCTCCAGCGTGCAGTTTGTAATTTTCTCGATAAGAACGACCACGAGCTTGAACGTGTCATCCTCGATGTTGTTTCCGGTGGTGTTCGCGCTGTTATTGCAAAAATGACACCAGAGGAAGTCATGAATGGGAAGGATAAACTCGATGATCAGGTTAAGGAGTCTATTTCAGCTCAGATGAAAGATCTTGGTTTTAATGCCATTCTTTCGATTCATGAGGTTGAAGATGCCAAGGATAGTACTTATTATCAGGATCTGGCAGCCAAGGATCGCGAGACTAGAAGGCGTGATTCGGCTAATATCTCTGCGGAGGCCGAGCAGTCTATGCGCGAGAAACGTGCCGAGACTAATCGTGCCGCTCAGGAGAAAGAGCTGGATGCTCAGGTTGCCGTTGCTGAACGTCAGCGCGATACTGATGTCCGTAAGGCCCAGTTCAAGGCCGAAACCGCTCGCGAACAGGCCAAGTCTGAAATGGCCGGCGAACTCGAGCAACAAGCTATTAATCAGCAGCTTGAGGAAAAGAAAGGTGCTGTCGCCGTGATGCAGGCTGAACAGGCCAATCTCGCCGCACTGAAGCAGCAAGAGGTTGAAGTTACCCGTGCTGAAACAGCGAAACGTACCACGATCATCTCCGCTCAGGCTGAGGCTGAGCGTAAAAAGGCAGAAGCCTCTGGTGATGCCGAGGCTCAGAAAGTCAACGCCGCTGGTCAGGCTGAGGCCAAGAAATTAACTGCTGCTGGTGAAGCGGAAGCTGCCGCTATGCGTAAAACACGTGAAGCTATTGCTACTGCTGAAGCTCGCAAGACTGAGGCTGAAGGTTCCGCTACTGCCCGCAAGACAGAAGCAGCCGCAGAAGCCGAAGCAATCAAGGTTCAGGCGGAAGCTGAAGCCACTGCCACTAAGGCAAAGGGTGAGGCTGATGCCGCAGCTATCGCCGCAAAAGGTAAAGCAGAAGCTGAGACTATCGAGGCTAAGGGAAAAGCAGAAGCCGAAGCGGCCCGTGCACTCTCTGATGCTCAGGCGGCTAACGACAAGGTTAATTTCGAACTGAAGAAAATCGAAATTGAGCAGAATACTCGTGTTCAGGTTGCAACGAATGTCGCAACTGTCATGGCTGAGGTTGGTAAGAACGCCAAGTTCTACGACTTTGGTGGTGGTGTAAAACAAGAAAATGGTGGCGATTTGCTAACTAATGTTCTTGGGCGTATTCCCCAGATTTTCGCTCAGGCAGACATGCAGAATCAGGCGCTCAATGGCGAGGAAGTCACTGAGACTGTAAAAAAGCTAGTTGCTGCCATCGCAGACCCGATTAAAGCGCAGGGTTCAGCTCATGAAGCTGATATCTCTAAGGAGTAATACAACTTTTCTTTAAACTCACAATCCCCCTCTACCGAGGGGGTATTTTTTTATTGTTGGTAAAATTTTGCCAATCTATGTTGCAAAGGTCCTGAGCTATTACGACCTATTGTAATTATGCTAAAATGTGATATAATATAAGCATTATGCAACTTGGAATTGTTAAATATCTCAAAAATCTTTATCAAAATAAAGAAGAGCTGAAGCTTGTTGAGGTGACTTATGGTTTAGTCGCTCTCGTTTTCTTCTTACTCGCCGCCGTGGTTTCCTTATTGGATCGCGCCCTCGGCGTTGCTCTTCTGATTATTCCACTAATTAGCTTTATTGCGCTTGCGACCAATGTGGTGGTCTGGGCTCTCCTCAAGCTTTTTCTTGAATCGAAAATCAGCCAAAATCTCGAGAATGACAATCTAGGCGATTTAGAAATTACAGATAACCAACCTCGAGCCTATCGCAAGTCAGTCACTGATGATGCGAATCAGCGAATTCTTGTCGAAAAACCAGTGGCTCGCACCCGAAAAACCACCGCAAAAACCAAATCCAAGAAATCTAGCTAATTTGATTTATGAATACGGTCCGAAAATGGCTGTATTTTTTTGACAAAATTCCTAATTCCAGGTATAATAACTAACGAGTTTCAAGCCAATTCTACTGCTGTAAAGAAAAGGCTCGCTTGAGGTTGTAAAATATCGTATTATAGCTATTCAAGCTGTGAAGTTTTATCTAGAGCTTCACCACTGATGAAGAATCAGATTTTTATCAATAACACAAGAGGAAACTAATGCCAACAATTAATCAGTTGATCCGTAAACCTCGTAAGGTTGCTGCTAGAAAGTCTAAGTCACCAGCCCTTGGTTCTATCGTCAACACTCTTAAAACTCGTTACTACAACCAAGCTTCACCTTTCAAGCGTGGTGTTTGTATCAAGGTTACTACCAAAACCCCAAAGAAACCTAACTCTGCTCTTCGTAAGGTCGCTCGTGTGCGTCTTACCAATGGTCAAGAAGTTTGGGCTTACATCGGTGGTGAAGGTCACAACCTTCAGGAACACGCTGTAGTACTCGTCCGTGGTGGTCGCGTGCCTGACCTTCCAGGTGTCCGCTATCACATCGTTCGTGGTACTCTCGACCTTCAAGGTGTTAATGGTCGTAAGCAAGGCCGCTCTAAGTACGGCGCTAAGAAGGAGGGTAAGTAATTATGCCACGTAAAACTACCAAATCTCTCGAACGTAAAGTTCTTCCAGATCGTAAATATCAATCAGTTCTCGTTCAGCGCTTGATTAACAAATCAATGCTTGATGGTAAAAAGCAAGCTTCTGAACGCGCAGTTTACGCTGCTATCGAAGGTGCTGCCAAGAAATTGAACTCTGAGAATCCAGTCGAAGTCCTCGAAAAGGCTGTCGCTAACGTTTCTCCAGATTTTGAAGTCAAGTCCCGCCGTGTTGGTGGTGCTAACTATCAAATCCCATTCCCAATTTCTGGTCACCGTCAAATGCACTTTGCCTTCTCTTGGCTAGTGCAATCAGCTCGTTCTCGCAAGGGTATGCCATACTCACGCCGTCTCGAAGCTGAAATCGTCGATGCTTTCAACGGTGCTGGTGCTGCTTTCAAGAAAAAGGAAGACACTCACCGCATGGCCGAAGCCAACCGTGCTTTCGCTCACTTTGCTCGCGCATAAATTACGAGTACGAAAATACCACCTCTTCAGGGTGGTATTTTTTTGTTTTCAGTAACTCTCTTATGCTATAATAAAAGAAAAAGGAGGAAAATGATTAAAATTGCAATCAATGGTTTTGGCCGCATTGGTCGAAATGCTTTAAAAATTGCTTTGATGCGACGTGATCTCGAAGTTGTAGCTATCAATGATTTGACCGACACTAAAACGCTCGCTTTTCTTCTCAAGCATGATTCTAGCTATGGTACTTACAGTCGTGAAGTGACTTTTGATGATCAAAATATTATCGTGGATGGCAAAAAAATCCGCGTCTTTTCTGAAAAAGATCCAGCTAATCTCGCTTGGGGTGAATTAGGCGTCGATGTAGTGATTGAATCCACTGGTTTCTTCACCGACCCAGAAAAAGCCAAAGCTCATCTCACTGCCGGCGCCCGTAAGGTAGTAATTTCCGCTCCAGCCAAGGGTGAAGGTGCTAAAACTATCGTACTTGGGGTCAACGAAGGTGAAGTTACCAAGGAGGATAAGATTCTTTCTAACGCTTCTTGTACTACGAACTGCATTGCGCCTATTATGAAGGTGCTTGAAGATAATTTTGGTGTGAAAAAAGCTATGATGACCACCGTACATTCTTATACTGGCTCACAGCGTCTGCTCGATGCGCCAGCGAAGGATCTTCGCGAAGCACGTTCGGCTGCCGAAAATATCGTACCTACTACCACTGGTGCTTCAAAGGCCGCAGCTGTGACTATTCCAAGTCTCAAGGGCAAGTTTAATGGTCTTTCCGTACGTGTCCCGACCCCGGTAGTTTCGCTTGCTGATATTACTGCTGTGCTTTCTCGCACCACTACTAAAGAAGAGCTTACTCAGCTTTTCGAAAAAGTCGCCAGCGAGCCATTCTATGAGGGTATTCTCGGCGTTTCCCATGAAGAATTAGTTTCATCCGATTATCGTGGCGATTCCCACTCTTGTATTGTCGACCTTCCACTTATTGATGTGGTGGACGGCGATTTGATTAAGATTGTGGCTTGGTATGACAACGAATGGGGCTATTCTAATCGTCTCGTCGAATTAACTGCTGATTTTGGAAAGGAATAAAATGCAACTTTACGTCGCCTCTGATCACCGTGGATTTACTGTTAAGCAACGTCTTCTGACTTTTTTGGCCGAATATCGAAATCAACATTCTGAAATGAATATTGAAGTGAATGACCTAGGTCCACTCACTATCCAACCAGGCGACGATTTTAATGATTCCGCAATTGCCGTCTCTCGTGCAGTGCGAGAAAATCCTACCGCACGCGGCTTTCTGATTTGCGGTTCCGCTCACGGTATTTCGATTCAAGCCAACCGCTTCCGTGGCATTCGCGCGATCTGTGGCTACACGGAATCTCTCGCTCGCATCGGCCGCAAACATAACGACGCCAATGTGCTTTGCCTTTCTTCAGACTATATGACGGAAGAAGAAGTTAATGCAGCCGTCGTGGGTTTTTTGGAAGAGCCATTTATCCCTGAAGAGCGTTATATTCGTCGTAATCAGCGTCTAGATGAGGAAAATATTTACTAAAAAGGAAAAATATGGGTGAGGACACAATTATCGTACCAACGATTTTAACTGACGACACGAATGTTTTTGTCGAGCAGATGAAGGCCTATATTTCATTTGCTAAGCGTATTCAAATTGATCTGATGGATGGCACCTTTACACCAAATCGTAGCGTACCGGAAAGCTCAATTTCACAGCTTCCGAACGGTATCCAGTTCGACTTCCATATTATGGCCATTCGTCCAAGCGACCACTTGTCGGAGGTTTTGCGTTTACGTCCGCATCTTGCGATTTTTCACGCCGAAGCTTCTGAAGATTTATTACCAATTTTCGACCAGTTGAAAAAAACCGGAATAAGAGCCGGAGTAGCCATTCTCCCGACTACTTATCCTGGTCTAATTAAGAAATATCTCGAAGTGGCCGATCACGCCCTAATTTTTGCCGGCAACCTCGGTCAGCAAGGCGCTAAGGCGGATGTTTTACAGGCTGAAAAGGTCAAAATTATTCGCAGTATTAAGCCTGATATTGAAATTGGTTGGGATGGTGGTGCTAATCTGACTAATGTCCGTGCCCTAGCTAATTACGAAGTAAATGTGATTAATGTTGGATCCGCCCTGTCTCAGCCCGAAGATAAAAAGGCTGCCTATGAGGCCTTAGTGGCAGAAGCTAAAAAACGTGGAGTCTTCCTATGAGTCGCGTAGTTTGTCTCGGTAGCGTCTTGCAGGATATCTACATGATCGACCACAACGATCTCGGCGAAATTAAGACCGGCGAGAAGCTCACCATCGATAAAAATAGTTTTGAAGTGGGTGGTGGTGCGATCAATGCAGCCACGAATTTCGCTAGACACGGCCACGAAACTATTGTCATATCTAATTTTGGTCGTGACAGTGCAGCCAATGCTATTTTGAATTTCCTCCAAAATGAAAATGTCGACACCAGCTACCTGAATTTTACCCGTAAAAAGACTGGCACTTCAGTTATCCTGCTCGATTCTGAAACTGGTAAACGCACGATTTTGACTTGCCGTGGCGCTTCCGAAAGTTTTGCTAAACTCGAGGCTTCCGACCTTGATTTATCTAACCCAGATTGGCTTTATGTCACTAGCTTGAATGGCGATATGAATACTTGTCTGCGCTTTTTTGAAAAAGCTAAAGAAAAGGGTATTAAGATTATGTGGAATCCCGGCAAGGAGGAGATTGCCGAGAAGAAGAAGCTTTTGGGTCTGCTTCAAGATGTTGATGTTCTAATTTTGAACGAAAAAGAAGCTAAAACTTTAATTGGCGGCGAAATTCTCGAAGAATTATTGGTCAAGCTCGCTCGTTATGTTAAAACGGTTATTATTACTGCTGGTGCACGTGGCTCTATTGCCACCAATGGCAAGGAAACCTATCGTCTCGCTGAATATGAAATGAAGACTCCGAAAGATACCACTGGTGCAGGTGATGCCTTTGGTGCAGGATTTTTGTCCGCCACCCTGGATGGTAAAAAGTTTAAGGATGCTCTAATTTTTGCCGCTGCTAATGCCACCTCTGTGATTTCTCATATTGGCGCTCAAGCCGGCACCCTTTACGGCGATGAAGATCTTCATCCCATGCCGATCCAAAGACTTTAGTTTGAAATCTAAAAATAGAACTAAAAATAGAGCTTCATTGGCTCTATTTTTTATTGAACTTGAATTTGTTTTTAAGTTATCTAAACTGATTTGAAAGTATTGTAAATATTTTGATCAATTTTCAGATGACCAATTTTATTTGCAGCTACCACCACTTCGCGCACGTCATCCGTGACCTTGAAAATCTTCAGGTCCTCTTTCTTGATCATGCCTTCTTTTAGCATTTTGTTGGTAAAAAACTTAATCAGCGGCTTCCAATAGGCCTTTCCGATGAAGAAAAACGGCATTTTTGGCATTTTCTTACCTTGCATTAACATTAAAACTTCAGAAAGTTCATCCAAGGTGCCGAACCCGCCAGGGAAAAATGCGTAAGCCTTACTCGACATTACTAACATCACCTTTCGGGCGAAGAAGTAGTGAAATTCCATAGTGTCAGTAAGATAAGGGTTGATTTTTTGCTCGTGTGGCAAAATGATATTTAGACCCACAGATCGACCACCATATTCGAAGGCACCACGGTTCGCTGCTTCCATAATTCCAGGACCACCACCAGTGATCACTGGGTGACCATTTTCTGCAAGTAGGCGGCCAAGTTTCATGGCTTTTTGATAGTAAACGTCTTTTTCTTTAGTTCGGGCAGAACCGAAAATTGTTACGCCTTGGGAGAATTGACTGATTGTCGACAACCCCTTTAGGAGGTCCTTGGCATAAGCCATCGAACGGTCCACATCCGGTCCAGCGATATTATTATCTTTCAGCTCATTTAACCAGTTTAATGTTATTTTATCCATAAGCTTAATTATAACATTAAACATAACTGTTTTCTATTTAGTATAATAATAGTATGCCACGGGAAATTCATCTAGTCTTGCATAATATTCGCTCTATCTTGAATGTGGGTGCGATTTTGCGCACCGCTGAGGGCCTGGGGGCGGAAAGAGTTATTTTCTCTGGCTACACTCCTACTCCGCTTCCCGTATCGAAGGAGTTGCCACATATCGCCGAGAATATTACCGCCAAAATCCATAAAACCGCCCTGGGAGCCGAGGAATACCTGAACCTTGCTCATACCCATGATATTCTGCAAACTCTTTTAGAATACCGCGAAAATGGCTTTCAAATCGTGGGGCTGGAAAATAACCTTGAGGATTCACGTCTAATCCAGATAAATTCACCAAACTTTCAAAAACAAATTGGGCAAAAAATTGTTCTGATTCTCGGAGAGGAAGTAGAGGGAATTTCCGACGAGCTCAAGGTACTATGTGACCGTTTTGTTGAGATTCCTATGGTGGGCCGCAAGGAATCTTTTAATGTTTCAGTGGCCACTGGGATGATACTCTATGAATTAAAGTGTTATAATATAGAAAATAGGAGCTAAATGGAACGTTATAATCCCTTAAAAATCGAACAAAAATGGCAAAAAATTTGGGCCGAACAGGAAACCTATAAGGCAGAAGAAAATTCGACAAAGCCGAAAAAATATCTCGCCGAAATGTTTCCATACCCATCTGGTGCGGGTCTTCATGTCGGGCATGTACGTAATTTTTCCATCGTCGATGCCTTAGCGCGTTTTTATTCTCAGAACGGCTATAATGTTCTACGTCCGTTTGGTTATGATACTTTTGGCCTGCCAGCCGAAAACTATGCGATTAAGACCGGTGTTTCCCCAAAAGAAGCTACTCGTATTAATACCGAAAACTTCCGTAAACAAGCTCAGCGTCTCGGTTTTGCCATTGACTGGTCGCGTGAAATTAATACTTCCGATCCTGAATATTACCGATGGACCCAGTGGTGTTTCTTGCAATTATTTAAGAACGGTTTAGCTTATCAAAAAGAGAGTTATCAGTGGTGGTGTCCAAATGACCAAACCGTACTTGCCAATGAGCAAGTAGAGAATGGTCACTGCTGGCGCTGTGGTACCGAAGTTGAAAAAAAGAAAATG
>CAUUCN010000025.1:0-12362 GCA_963543945.1 uncultured Candidatus Saccharibacteria bacterium | reverse complement strand
GAAGTTTAGTTAAATTTTGAAATTTATTTACCCACATTATTTAATAATCCTAATATTAATTACTGAGAAATAGGGATATTTTCCGTATTATTAGTTGCCTTATTTTCGTTTATATCTGTCTTGGTTGAATTATTTGTAGTATTATTTATCGGTTTATCGCCAATATAACGCCAAATTTCAAATGGAGCGCCATAAACACCAGTTACGGCACCGGTTCTATCAGTATGTGAAGCATGAATCATATGTGGTACATTTGCGGAATCACGATAGAAAATAGCTATATGTCCACGACTCTCTCCATTGCCATTCCCTGAGGTTTTTAAAAGAATATCGCCATTTTGTATATTTAAGTCGTTATAGTTATTTTTATCTCGTAAATAATTATCATCATACGGTAGACGCTCATATAATGGTGAATTATGTACATATTTATATGTGTCTCCACTAAAAGATACTCCACAACAATGTTTGGCGAATTCGGGATCAATTCCAGAAAACGAAAAAACAGAAGAAACAAACACGTCACATGATGCACCATGTGGACTTACTTCATTAGTTAAGCCATTCTGTTCCATAGCAAGTTTATATGAGTCTGTTAATAAATGAGCTTTAGCTTTTGCGATATCGGTTTGTGGCCAAGCTAATTTAAGTGCGGTATCGACAATTAAATTACCGGTTTCGCCACCAATACAATTATTACCTCCAGCTGATCCGCGTCCGCCTAGGGCTTTGTAAATCAGAAATGCACCAGGTCGAATAGTGGCTGGTAAAATACATCCATGATCGCATCTAAATTCGCGCCACTCTTTGTCATTACGTGAATCACGAGATGCATCAGCTAAATTCATAACATATGGTGATCCCTCACCGCGATTTACACCAGCCTCATCAAACCCACGTACTCTGGCCTGCATTTTATATCGATCTGCGGTACCATTATAACGGAAAAATGCTTCCTTAATACCATCTTCTGAGGATAAATCTAATTTTTCAGCATATCTTTTTCGAATTTGTGCAGCAGCCATTTTGGTTTGTTTTTCGAATTCTGCGGGTGAAATTTTTTGTCCAGGTGGAAACATACCATCAAGTTCTAAAAACTGATAAACACCTTGTGCGTTATCTGTTGGATTCATATTATTTACATAGCTAGATTCCATGCCGTGAATGGCTGCTAATATTTGCCATTCAAAACCTTGTTCATTAGCAGCAGCTTCATAGACTGGTTTATTTTCTTCAATTTTCTTTAATTCGTATTCTTTTAAGACTGGATCGCCATTATAGAGCGTATTATTGGATAAGTCTAATGGTGAGTTGCAACCGCCACTAGCTTTACCATCGTAGTAAAAAATATTATTACTATCATAGAAATCTAAAACATTATCATCATTTTCAGCGTGAACGTAGGTGGCGTTAATAATGGTAAAAGTTAGAAGAATGAAAAAAGAGACTAAAAAACGGGGGTTCAAAAAGAATTTTTTGAGATTTTTAGAAAGTGTTTTGACCTTATTCATGTGGTTTAATTATAACATTAAACAAGAGAAGTTTGTGTACGGAACTTATATTCTAAAATATATTTGGTTTCTTTTTCTTGATTAGATTTTGTATCGGAGTCTTGTTTTAGATGATTAATTTGACTTGCTAGGGTGGAGCGGTAAAGTGATTCCCCACTAATTAAAGTCTTGACTGGTTTTACGAGAATATCAGCTAAGGTTTCTGGTGGGCGATGTTCGGCGAGATAATTGTAATAATCAATAGTGGCGAGAACGAATTCTGCATCAGTTTTACGAAGTCCGGAGAATCTAGCAAGTTGACCAGAAGCGGAATTATCAATTGGATTTTCTTGACGATATCTGGTGGCTGCAGCTAGAACTGGATCTTGAAGATTACCAGCGGAATCTGTGTTATCTTCACATTTAGTTTGGGTACAAATACGGTTACGTTCGACAAATTTTTGAAGATAACGCATTTCTTTCCAATGTGGATTGGATTCGCCCATGACACAGTTTTTACCAGAAGCCCAGGCTTGGGCATCTGGATCAGCGGCAATAAGTTTTTCGATACCATCTTTTAACCCCATTAAATCAGGTATAAAACCGAAGAGATTTTGATGAATAATTTTACCAAGAATACCACTATTTTTTAGGGCATCTTCTTTTTTCTGAACTAAATCATCCATGATATTTTGGTCGAAGACACCAAATGGAGATTCACGGTTATCACAATAACGAATCTTATTATCGAGAAGACTGGCTTCAATAACTTGAGTCTTATTGTCTTTTTTAGTTGTATATTTTTTAATAATGCTTTGATAGATGGAATCTGATTCATCGAGATTTTTTAGACTTGGATCAGAAGCACTGATGTCTGAGCCATACATATCACAGACGGCACCAATATTAGCAAGACGCTGACAAATTTTGGAATCTTGTCTCTGATTTTTGAAATTTACGCCAGCAATATTGGAATCATAAACTGTACTAACTACACCATTGGCAGCAAAAGTATTTGTGGCGGTAATGTTTGCGAGTGAACTAATACTTCTAGAGGTATTAGTGGTGAGATTGGAGAGATTCTTTAGAGGACTATTATTGTATGGCATATAACCAAAACGGACTACAAGATTACCGAGGAAAGTATTTGGACTAGAAACGTCAAATGGGCTACGATTCATACGATCGAGTTTAGCCTCTTCATTAGCAGCAATGATAGTTTCTTGAAAATAAGCATCAGCAATTTCTTTTGAGGCGGGACCTTGACCAGCAGCTTGGCGACCAATACGCCCGTTCATAATATTCGCGCCACCAATAAAGCTTTCGCCGCCAGGAATACCCTGTAAAACAAGAGCTGGGTTACTAAAAATAGTTTTTGCAACATATGGAATAAGTACGGCGAGGCCAGCTTTGATAGCAAAACCAGCAATAATACTGAGAGTTTTTTGGGCGGCAAATTTTTTAAGTACGGTTACAGCAACAATACTAGTACCAGCACTAAAAGGTGTAGCAACCACAGCTGCAACATTAGAAGCAATATCAACTACAGAGGCAGCGAAGCTAGCAACGGCACATCCGGCATTGGCGGTAGTGGAAGTGGCAATACTGAATTGAGCCGCATTAAAAACATTTTCAATGGCATAGTTTTTGGTTTGACTGAGTTGAGCTTTTTCACCTGAAAGTACAGAGTAGGCACCTTGGGCCTGAACTGGAGCGCCTTCAATTTCTTTTTCTTGCCCATCGGAGGTATCGATATATTTGGCTTTTTTTGATGTTGTTAGCCTTGATAAGGCTTCATCTATCGGCGAAGTATTTCCCTGTCCAGCCTTGGCCTTACTGAGTGGCTCGATAGTGGAGGAGAAATGATGTACCATATTGATAATTTGAGAGGCAGCTACGGCTAAACTTACCATATTGGCGACACGTAATACGCCACAACCGAGTGCCGCACCACCAGCCACTACAGATAAGCCGTCGATGAATTTTTGAGCTTTAGTGTTGGCGGTTTTAAGATTGGCCTTTTCGGTTTCAATAGAACTTGGTTTTTGTCCATCAGTATCAACGTCTGGAGTGTCAGAGTTATAAGACTTACTCTCTACGGATTGAGGTTCATTTTCGACGGTAGTTTTAGTATTACCATCTTCATCGGTTTCTGATACTTCTTCTTCAGTGACATAGCGACCCTCAGCTCCTTGACCTTTATACTGGTTAATATCGGTCTCCATAAAGGCTTTTTCATCAGCAGCTTTATTATCCGATCGTTTGAAGGATTTAAAAAGATTCCTAGTGACCTTAATGGAACTAAAAGTAGCAGCGGCACCTGGATCAAAAAAATTCGCAGAACGGCCGCGCTTGGATTTAGTAAAGGCTAGCTGAAATTTTTGATTAGAATCATAAACAGATTTAAGCTTGTCGGCGGTAATGGTTTTATTATTATAGATAAGTACGTATTCGTTGGATTTTTCCTGAACTTCAATATCGTTCTTAGCGAGACGCTGCTTGAGATAATCCGGGAATTTGCCATGCTTCTTTTGCATATATTCTTTAGTCATTTGGAGAGAAGTGGCGGAATAGGTGCCGAACATGGTGTCGGTAGCGCGAGTGATAAGAGTTTCAATATGGTTGGCAATATTAGAAATACCGAAAATAACACTGAAAAGTCCACCAAAAAGGAGGACTATTAGGCCGATGAGCGGGGCGTATTTTTTGAGTTTTTTAGCTTTTTCTTTGCCGGAAAGTCGATTTTGATTTTGGAAATTACCGGAGCCGGTATAGAAAGATTTTTGTTCAAGATCGCGGAGATTAGCTAAAGAATTAGTCTCAGAATTCGCGACAGCGCTAGAATTTTCGAGAGATTGTAGGGCGTTTTGGCTGGAACTAGTGTTTTGAGAGGCAATTTGGTTTCTAAAAACAGCAGAATCATTATCCGAATTTTTCGACACAGAAAAATCAGGCTTAATATTATCTTCGCCGTAATAGACCTTTGACATAAGAATATTATATGAAATTTTTGGAAAAAAATCGAGTGGGTTAGACTGATTTTTAGATAAAAAATAACTCTTTTTTCAGAGTTATTTTTTTATATTATTATGTAGATTTTTTTAATTTCTAAATAATTAATTATTTTTATCGTAACGGGTCGGGTTGGTGGAAATTAAACTGGTTTCGGTATCAGAAGCGACGATTTGGATGTGGACGTGGTTTTGACCAGCAAAGAAAAGACCGTGACCGATTGGAAAACTCGATAGACGTTTTCTTTCCTCTTCGGTAAGTTTGAAAACATCTGACAAGACATCGACGGCAGCGGCGGATTGTTTTAAGAGAAGCTGCATGGAAGAGTTCATGACGATGGCGCGACCCATTTTGTTGCTCATAAAGTCTTCGACGTCCTGAGTAATAGTGGTGAGACCGAGGTAATATTTACGGGCACGCTTGGCGAGGGAGAAAAGGAAGTTCGCTGAGTCATCATATTTCATGAGCTGCCAAGCCTCATCCACGATGAGAATGCGACGCTTTTGTTTGGCACGAACGATGTTCCAAATATGGTTAAGGACGATATACATAGCGACAGGGCGAAGTTCATCTTCGAGGTCACGAATATTGAAGACGACCATTTGGTTATTAATATCAATATTGGATTGCTGAGAAAAAATACCTGCAAAAGTACCGGTGGCGTATTTACGAAGGCGTTGGGCGAGTTGTGGACCAGAGCCTCCCATGTGAACGAGAGTATCGTAGAGATTGATAATGGTAGGTGGAGTGGATTGATGGGTGAGTGGGTCGGAAGTGATACCGGCACGAGCGTAAGTATCGATAAGAGCCTGATCGAGATCAGCTTCTTCATTAGCCGAAAGTGAAGAAATTGGTTGACCATTTGGGCCGATTTGAGTACCGCCGAGCATGAGACGGAAAAGACCATGTAAGGTGACGAGATTAGCGCGGAGAGCGTCAGAAGCATCTTCGGAATCGATGACTTTTGGTAGGTCGAAAGGATTAATACGCACATCGGAATTAAGAGAGAGGCGCACGTAAGATCCACCGACGGCGTCGCTAAGTTTTTGATATTCGTTTTCTGGGTCGATGATCACAATTTCGGTGCCCATCATCATGGAGCGGATGGCTTCGAGTTTCACAGCAAAGGATTTACCAGCACCAGATTTAGCGAAGACTACGAGGTTGGCATTTTCAAGAGTAAAACGATCGAAAATCACCAGACCCTGGTTATGCATATTAACACCATAAAGAATGCCGCGTTCCTGAGTAAGGTCGGCGGAAGTGAATGGGAAGGAAGTGGAAATGGCGCTAGTGTTCATATTGCGGCGAATTTGAAGTTGGTCAGTGGCCATTGGCATAGTGGTGTTCATTCCCTGCTCTTGCTGAGAAGTGGCAACCTTAGAGAAAATCATTAATTGCCCAAACATGGTTTCGATTTTGTGTTGGACATAATTTAATTCATCGAGTGAATCAGCCCAAAGAGTAACGTAAAGACCGAAACGGAAGAATTTTTCGTAACCGAGTTGTAATTGGTCGCGAAGCTCTTCGGCATCCTGAATGGCGGCATCGGTTTCTGGGTTACGAATGCGGCCTTTTTCGGCATTAAGCGAAATATCGGCTTCCAGCTGGGTAACTTTTTTACGCAAATTTTTCATTACTACGGTAGTGTCTACCGGATAGATATAGATAGAAATATCGAGCACTTCATCGATGTTAATGAGAGGACTGAGCCAGCCGGTACTGAGAGTACGAGGGTAGCCATAAACATAAATAGTGCGACCATATTTGGTGCCGAGACGGAAATGATCGGATTGAATTTCAATAGAAGACGGAGAAATTAAATCGCGAAGGGTGGTAATACCCTGCTCAAACGCGCGTTGAATTTCTGCTTCTTCCATCGATTGTTTTTGGGCGGCGATTTCGGCAGCGGTAAGTTTTTTAGCCATGTGTTTCCTCTATTATGTTTATAAAATTATTTAAAATTATCTTGGTTGATTCCCTGGGTAGTTGGTTGGGGTGGGATTAGCTGAAGTTTGATTGATTGGGGCTTGGTTTTGGGATAATGCGTGACCTGGAGCTTGCATTGGATTTTGCATTGGAGCTGGATTTTGGATTTGACCGGAGTTTTGCGTTGGAGTTGGATTCATCCCAGGATTAAATTGCCTTGGCGCTTCTGGGTTTGGCCTTGGATTTTGGTCATATGGGCTAGGAGTTTTCTTGGTATAAATGGTACCAATTTTATTAAAATCAATAAACGGCTCACGGACGGCGGTGTCAGGGTTATTGAAGTTATAGAAGAGTTCAGAAAGTTCTTTAGTATTAAGACGGACGGCATTGACACCGATACTGAAGAGGCCACTAATAATGGTTTCGACACGCTTATCGATTTCAGTGGTAGCCTTGTCATAGGTATTACGATCGATTTTGGTAATGAGATTGGTATCGTTACCACCGAAGAAACTACTGAAGATATTCTTGGTTTGAGTACTGGCTTTTTCAAGGTCGTTGTTGATAAAATATGGCACCACGATAAAGAAAGACTTATCCATAATGTTGGCTTCTTGAGAAAGTAGGTCAATGAAGTTGATATAATCATCCATTAAAACGCCAAGTAGCATATTGTCGTTGTTTTTTCGAATTTCGGTGAGTTTTTCGATGTATGGCGCAATATCGATACGTTGGGAACGGATTAAAATCTGGGTAGTGAAATTGAGAGAGTTAATAAAACCTTTATAGGAATACTCGACACCTTCACGTTCTGGTTCGGACATGAGGTCAAAGTTAATGGATTTACAGGCAACCACGGCGCGGAAGGAACCATCTTTCATGATAATTAAACCGTCACGAAGTTCGGAAAAAAGTAGTGTAGATTGAGTGGAAGAAGGGTCGACAATTTGACGTGGAGCAGCAGCAGTAGCTTGAGGCGACTGTGGAATAAATTGACTCATCGAACCCATAGTTTGAGGATTCATCATTTGAGGATTATTAGCCTGTGGATAGCCTGGCATGGTTCCCTGATTCATTTGGGGATTGGTTTGGTTTTGGTTAAAATTATTTTGATTCATAGGCGCCTTTAATGTTGAATAAATGGATTTTGATTGATATTAGGGGTATTGGTTGGTGGCTGGTTAAAATTCGGAGAGTAAGGGATTTGAGTGACGAAAGTTTGAGGCGCTGCATTTGGCGCAAGATTTTCGCGATAACGGTTAGCTTCCTTGCTAATGGTATTAATGGAAAAATTCTGATTATTGGCGAGGTTTTGATAGTTAGAATTTAGAATTGATTGGTTGCGGTTGGCGAGAGTATTGGCGTTTTGAATGGTCTGATTTTGGGTAAACGGATTTGGCGTAGGTTGGTTCGATGAGGTTTGACTCATAGTAATTTGATTTTGACTGAATGAATTAGAACCGAGAGTGGTTTGATGGGAAGAAATCGTGGCAGGGCCCATGGCATTTTCAGTATTATTAATAGCGGCTTTCATTTGATTGATAATTTCAGCATGACGAGCGACTTTTTCTTTTTGCATAAGATTAATCAGATTTTGGTTTTGACTATCATCCATAAAATCGTTCACATCTTCAGTGTCGGCGATAAAATTCTCGGTAAAATTACCATTATGATTACCACGAATAGCATAACCTTCGGAATCGACAAGGTTAGAAAGAAAACTCAGACGATGACTGGCTTCTTCCTCACTAATATCACGCGTGCGAGATTTCTCGACAATTTTAGGTGCAGTGATTTGGATGGTGGTTTCGCCTTGACCGGGACGCCAAAAACGCTTATTGGGTTTCATATAAAAACTAACGATGGCGGCAAGGTAGGTTTCCATCGGCTGATCTTTTTTCAGAGGTAGGGCTAGAATTAAAAAGAAAATGATAACCGGTAATGGTAAAATCGCAAGTAACGGGAAAATTTGAAAGAGTGCAGCAGCTAAGGCGCCCGCAATCGCGGCAATTAGGAGATAAACGAATTGACGAAAAGTGAAGGGGCCAAGGAGTCTATCCTCTGCCTCAACGTCTTGTGGGACCTTATATGTAGCCATAATACTATTTTAGCATAAAAGGCTAGAGTTAATTTGAGGATTACTTTGAAGATTTTTTGTTGTTTTTGTTGTTATATTTTTTGGCGTCTTGTTCGAGACGGTCTTCTTCTTTATTTTTCAAGGTCTTAATTTTTTCAGCTAAATTACCATACTGATCGGAGAAGACAAGTGCACGGACATTATTATCCATTTGAGTAATGGCGCCACTCTTCTGGCTGGAGAGAATAACATTACGAGCATCAGAACTTTCAATCTGCTTAATGAAGGTTTCTTTGGCGGCGTTTTTAGCTTCGGCAAGTTTTTCTTCGTAGTATTTCTGCTTTTCGATTGGGTCGGTAGGGATTTCAGATTCATCGGCGGTGAGATCCTTGAAAGATTTAGCAGTGAAGAGCTGCATAATACCATTAAAGACATCAGACTTCATAGAAATAATATTGGCAGCCTTTTGCTTGGAGAGGAAGGTAGTGGCTTTCTTGAGACCAGTTTCGAGAATATTACTCTTCTTAGGATCCTGAGTGAGCTCGAGAACCTTATCGTCGCGAGTATCGGCGTTATTCCAGTCGGCAGCATCAAGGCCGGTAATCATATTAATGAGAGAGTACATTTGATCACCACCAGATTGGAAGTTAAGAGCAGCACTGGAGACATTGGAAAGTGTAGCATCGAAGAGGTCGACACCGTATTTTTGAGAAACGTTATTAATTTCACCGAAGACGGTACGTTCGGCTTTAACGAGAGAAGTACCTTTGAGAGCTTGAGCAAGATTAAACTTCGTAGTCTTTTCCTCGCCATCGAGGTCTTTAAGTTTACCAGTAGCAAACTGCTCGAAGGTAATACGATTATCTTGACGTTTTCCAGTACTCCAGGCAGCGGTTTCAATATTACCGAACTTACCAAAGCGACCAAGGACTGGGTCGGCATCCTTAAAGGCCATTAATTCCTTGAAGAGAACGTTGGCATTTTCAGTACCAGCAATGATTTTGCCATTATCTGAAAGATCGATGATGCCTTCAAGAACTTTATCGTAGTCACCACGAGTAGCCATGACACGCATCGTAGCAATCACGCGTTCGAAGTCGGCGTCATTAATGGCTTTCTTGAAGTCGTTATTAAGTACACCGGAATGAATACGGCTGTAATAGGTGGTGCGGCGGTTGAGGCTGGCTTGATATTCCCTGTCATAATCGACGGAAATATCACCTAATACACTATCGATGGCATCAATGACATGCTTAGGATTTTTAATATTGAGAGCTGGATCATAATCCCAGGCACTGGTACCAGCGGCGCGAACAATATATTTCTGATATTCTTTATCGTTTTTAGCAATTTCAGCTTCGGTGAGATTGAAACGTTTAGCACTGTTTTCAGAATGCGAATCGATATATTTCTCGTTAATTTCCTTCATCTTATTGAGATAGAATTTATCGGAAGCAACATCATTGTTATGGATTTCGCGATCGACAGTCTTTTGCTCGAGGAAATTTTGGGTCTGACGCTTGGCGAGATCTTTTAATTCCCTGTTCTGGTAGCCATGCTTATCAATATAATCACCCATATTGCTCATGAGATTTTCAACACGTTTATTAGCGTTTTCAGTACGATACCTAAGTTCACGGTGGCGATATTCGTCCAACATTTCGGAGTTTTTCTTGATTGGGTCAGCTTTGGAGTAAATTGGTTTACCGTTTTTATGGTAGCCAATAATTGGCGTGTTGTTTTGACGGGCCAAAAGTTGTTCAGTTAGTAAGAGTTTTTGATCTTCTTCATTACGCTTTGCTCTGTGTTCGCGGAAGGCTTGATTTTGCATAGCAATACGACTAATAGTCATGTCTGGACGAAGGGCGCCACCTTTACCTTCGAGAGCACGTTTTTGGTAATTAGTGCGAGCAAGGCTAGCAGCGGCAGAAAATTCTTTAGATACGGAGTTATTAAGTTTACTACCAATACCACTAAGCGCCTGGTTAACGTCACCAAGAACAGATTTGGACATACTGAGCATTTTGACGGCAAACATAATTGGTAAGACTTGGACGGCAATACCAATAATTACACCAAAGGGGGTCTCAGAGCTGAAAATAAAGAGGTAGCCAAGTACCTTAGAAACACCAAAAAGGAAGCTAAAGGCTGGGAAGAAGACTAGCATTTGAGCAAAAATTGATTTCCATTTTAGATAATACTTATGAGTATTTGGCAAGACGTAGAGTGCAAAGATGAGTGGTGAAGTAATGGTAAGTAGAATAACTACGGCTTGGCGAAGTGAAATAGTAATGAGACCGATAACGACGGCGATAAAACCAGCGAGGACGATTGGGATGAGTGTAAAGAGGGCGCTAAGTAAACCACCAGAGGCAGCAACGGCGGTGGCGATACCGACACCACCGAGAATGGTGAGTGAAGTACCGCCGGCAATGGCAAGGAAAATATCGTAAAGATTGAGAGGTTCGTCGAGCTTGGCTTCGGGATGTTGGCTTTGAATAGCAGTGGTGGCGATGCCTTCAAGGAAAGATTTGAGGGCGTTACCAATAATATTACTAACATCGACGAGAACCTGACAAATCAGATAGCTAAAGTTAACCAAAATAGCGGCAATGATGAGCTTTGGTAACATCTTCTTGATATTGTAATTAGAAAAACCCAGGCCAGTAACCTGAGAGTAAACAATCAAAAGTAAGAAGATAATGAAAATAATATTAGCGATATTGCGAACGTATGACCAGATGATGTAAATCGGGGATTTATTATCGGTGGTAATTGGCTTGATAATGAGGAAATTTTCAATGGTAGAATAAAGTGCATCGATTCCCTTCGCGAGGAGACCGGTAGTAGGACAGACGATAAAGGAAAGAATGCCAATTTGTTCGGAACAGCTGAGTTCGTTTTGCTTTTCAGGGTCTGGATTTTCGGAATTAGTGTTCCCATCAGAATTATTAGAGGTATTAGTTTGGTTCTGATTTTGGTTTTGGTTCTGGCTTTGAGTTTCAGCTTTTTCAGATTCAGTTTCGTCGGAATCATTACTTTCAGAATTAGTGGTTTCTCGGGAAGAATTTTCGGATGAGTTAGAAGAATTGTTTGAGTTATTTGGGGTGGCGTAGGTATTTAGAGTGATTAAAGGAGAAAAGAGAGAAAACAAGGTAAAAAATAAGACAAAAATTGCCGTGCTGAATTTTCCTCTATGGTTGATTCCCTTGTTCATAAAAAATAACTCAATTAATGCTTATTATTATATCACATAACGGTAATGCCGTCAATATTGACCACTGAAACGACCGAATAATAAAAAGCAGAAAAATCTATACTCATGATATAATATATGTATGAAAAAGGTCAATCGACAGCTAGGTGTAAAATTTTTGAAGAATTTAGGGGTTTTTTCTCTGGTATTAGCCGGATTTTTAGGACTTACGACAAGTGATTCTGTGAGTGCCTTAAGCTTGAATGATTTAGGGGCTTCAGGTCAACAAGTTTTGACTCAGGTAGGTGCAGTGATTGACGGTGACGTAGATGAAAGCTGCGAAGCGAACGTTTTCTTGGGATTTCGCCCTTGGTATAAGGGATTGGCTACACGTGATGATAATGATAAATGTGTGATTGGTAAACCTGCGACCTCGGATAGTGGTACGACGAACTGGGCGCCTTTTGTTTGGGTAGTGGTGATGAATATCATTTATGATGTTTCCCTGGTGGCAGGTATTACGGCGACCGGATTTATTATTTATGGTGGTCTTTCTTACGTAATGAGTGAGGGTGACCCAAATAAGGCGGCGAAGGGTAAGAATATTATTCAGGGGGCGGTGATTGGTTTGATTTTGACAATTTTTGCCTCGGTGATT
>CAUUCN010000024.1:0-12535 GCA_963543945.1 uncultured Candidatus Saccharibacteria bacterium | reverse complement strand
ATAATTTTAAGAGGAGGTAGGAAAGAAAATGGGAGAGTATGAAGTTAAGCGAGGCTTTTACTAATTATAGAGAGATTGAGGTGGTATCGAGAGGACTGTCTCCGAAGACACTAGAATCTTATATCTATGCAGAGAAATTGGTTATTGAATACTTTACAGATACTGAGGTTAGGAGTATTACGCCTCTCGATGTATCGAAATTTTATCAATATTTATGTAGTTTCCAGAGGCCAGATACTGCAAGAGGGAACATAATTTGTTTTAGATCAGTTTTAAGGCGTTGCGTGCGTAAAGGCTGGGCTGATATTGATGTAGAGGATATTAAAATCCCGAAACGTGAGAAGCGAGTCGTAAATTATCTCACAGAGTCAGAAATTGAGCGATTTATCGGAGTGGTTAGCGCTAAATATAAGGGCTATTCTAGAATTAATCGTTTAAGGAATACGGCGATCGTGAATCTTTTCTATGATTCAGGTATTCGTGTTAGTGAGTTATGTTTATTAAATCGTAATAGTATTAGAGAGCGTCAATTTACGGTGATTGGTAAATCGAAAAATCCTAGAATCTGTTTTATTACTAGAAAAACAGAGGAGGCTATTGCGGAATATTTAGCTGAACGCAGTGACAATGAGAGAGCGCTTTTTATTGCAACTCAAAACGGAAAGAGAATTACCGCAGATACGATTCGAAAAATCTTTCAGAACGCTTGTAAACGCTCGAATTTTATCAATATTCATCCTCACACAATCCGTCATTCTTTCGCCACAAGGCTCCTAGAAAAAGAGGTGGACATTAGATATATCGCAGAGCTTATGGGTCATGAGAGCCTCGATACAACTAGAATTTACACTCATATTTCTAACCCAAAATTGAAGAAAATCTATGAAAAAGCTCTTGCAATTATTTAACCATAGGCATATAATAAGATTATTAATAAACGCACCTTAAAATCTGTCTAGTGATACAAAATCATAATGACAGTGTGATACGAAAATGCTCTGTGTGAGCAAATTAATATCATTTAGGTGCGCTTCCTTGCCAAGGAAGAGGTCGAGAGTTAGAGTCTCTTAGCTCGCACCAATTTATCCCCACTAAAACCCCCCTTTTAGTGGGGATATTTTGCGCCTAAAAAGCTTACTACTTTTTCAATTTCTGATATAATTAAAGTATTAACAAGGAGTAAAATGAACACACTACAAATGATTTTAATCGGTGTAATCGCAGTTGTAATCCTAGTTGCTCTCTATGCAATTTTTGTTTATAACCATGTTGTCACCGTCAAGGTCCGCGTCGATAATGCTTTTTCAGACATTCTTGTCCAATTAAAGCGCCGCGCTGATCTCATCCCAAACCTTATTGAAACTGTGAAAGGTTATACTAAGCACGAAAGTGAAACTCTTGAAGCCGTCGTGAAAGCTCGTTCTAGTGTCCTTACTGCCTCTACTCCAGCTGAAGTTGCTGGCGCAGAGAAGGAAATGAAGTCTGCCCTCAGCCACATCTTCGCTCTCGCTGAAAGTTACCCAGAGCTAAAAGCAAACGAAAACTTCATCCGTTTGCAAGATCAACTCGAAGATACCGAAGATAAAATTCAAGCTTCTCGCCGTTACTACAATGGTGCAGTTCGCCAATACAACGAATTTATTGTACGTTTCCCAGCTAATATCTTCGCTGGCATGTTTGGCTATAAATCTCGTGAATTCTACAATGTTTCCGAAGAGGAAAATGCCAAGATTCAAGAAGCTCCAAAAGTTTCTTTCTAATCAATTAATACGACAAAATTAATATCCAGTGGGGCGACCCACTGGATCTTGTCAGAAAGGGAATATGTATTCTCAAATTGCAGCTAACAAAAGAAATACCGTTTTGATACTTGCCGGCTTCGTCGGTTTTATTGGTTTTATCGGGGCGCTTTTTGCGGCTGTTTACGGCGATAGCAGTATTTTTATTTTTACTTTAGTTTCTGCCATTATTTATGCCAGTATCATGGTCTTTTTGTCATCTAGTATGGCTATGGCGATGACTGGTGCTCGTCCTATCGCTAAAAAAGATTACCGTTCTCTTTATAATATTGTAGAAAATCTCACTATTACCACAGGTCTGCCGATGCCAGAAATTTATGTAATTGATGATCCGGCGCCGAATGCCTTTGCTACCGGGCTCGATCCGGCGCACGCTAAGGTTGCGGTGACCACTGGCCTGCTAAATATTATGGATAAGGACGAACTTACCGGGGTTCTAGCTCACGAAATTTCTCACATTAAAAATTACGATATTCGCGTTTCTTTGGTGGCTTTTGCCTTGGTAAGTGTGGTGGGCTACATTGCCGATATTGGTCTTCGTATGATTTCTTACACTAACCGTCGAGATGAACAGGACAGTCCAGTCGGGGTGATCGCACTGCTTTTTACTTCGATTTTGGCACCCCTAGTGGCCACGATTGCTCAGATGGCGATTTCGCGTGAACGAGAATATCTTGCCGATATGTCGGCCGCCGAAATTACTCATTATCCAGATGGTTTGATTAGTGCCTTGAAGAAACTGGATGAACATGGTCAACCAATGCGTCGTCAAAATACCGCCACCGAGGCAATGTTTATTAATAATCCGCTCAAAAAACGCCGCACCAATTCGCTTTTCCGTACTCACCCACCAATCGAAAAACGTATCGAACGCCTCGAACGCGCGAAGGATAATATCTGATGAAAAAATCTAAAACTAAATCAGTAGTATCTGAGTCAGCCTCTGATGAAAAAAACCTGGTTTCAAAGCAGGCGCAGCGCCAAGCTGAAAGGCAGCAGAAAAAACTTCAAAAACAGGAGCAAAAACAAAAAAGGCAACTCGCGCGCGAAAAGAAACAGCTAGTCAAGAAGCAGGACGAAGTGCGGCTTCACCGCTCTTTTAAGCGCTCCTATTACGAAGATTATCAGCGTAAAACTGAGCTCCCGAGTTTAACCAGTCAAGCTAGTGCTGCTTTTAAAATGTTTTTCAAATTCTGGAAAATCTTTCTACCACTGCTTTTAATTTTTGTCGGCCTCTATATTTTTCTCATTGGCGCCATGTCGGAAAACACCCTTGCCGACGTCAAGGCAAACGTCGAGCAAACTAATAAGGATGTGGCGGATGGTAAAATCGGTACCGTCGGTAAAGCGGGACTCACTTTGCTAGGTATTATTTCCACTGGTGGTCTCACCACTATGAATGATGCGCAGGTCGTCATCGCGGTGCTTCTATTTACTATTATCTGGTTAGTCACTATCTATTTGGCGCGCCACCTCCTTGCTGGTCACCAGGAAATTAAGATGCGCGACGGGTTTTACAGCGCCTTGTCTCCTCTGGTTTCGACTCTGGTGGTTGGGCTAATTATCTTTCTTGAGGCCATACCAATCATGCTTACTATTATTGTTTTTCAAGTTGCTCTCACCACCGAATTTCTCTCTACGCCATTCTATGCCTTGCTTTTCTTTATGTTTGCCGCACTGATGATTACGCTCAGTCTCTATCTGTTATCTAGTAGCTTCTTTGCGATTATCGTGGTTTCGGCGCCAGGACTATATCCTTTAACTGCTGTGCGGATGGCGAAAAATCTTATTATGGGGCGCCGCCTGCGTTTCTTGATTCGGGTTTTTTACTTGGTGATTATCGTGGCTCTACTTTACCTATTATTGCTCATGCCGGCTATTATCCTCGATGGCATCCTGAAAGCCCAATTCGCCTGGCTGGCCGATAGTAAAATTCCGTTTGTGGCCATTATTCAGCTCACCATCACCGTCTTTATTTTCATCTATCTTTCGATTTATTTTTACCTCTTTTATCGCGCCCTTCTCGATTATAATGATGATGCTAAACTGGAGCTCTAAATATGAATAATGAAAAATCTGCGGCCAAGGCTCGTATTGAAAAACTAAAGACCTTAATCAATGATTATCGCTATCATTATCACGTCCTAGATGAGTCGATTATGTCGGAAGCAGCGGCTGACTCTTTGAAGCACGAGCTTAGCCAATTAGAAGAACAGTATCCAGAATTTATTACTCCTGATTCTCCCACCCAACGCGTAGCTGGTAAACCTCTGGATAAATTCCAAAAAGTCACGCACGCTTCCCGTATGATTTCTCTTGCCGATGTTTTTTCTGAATCCGAAATTCGCGATTGGGTAGCCAGAAATTATAAGTTAGTTGATCGAGGCACCGAATTTACCTTTTTCACCGATATTAAAATGGATGGCCTGGCCATGTCCTTGCATTATGAAAATGGTATTTTTCAGCAGGCCGTTACGCGTGGCGATGGTCTGGTAGGTGAAGATGTTACCATGAATGTGAAAACCATTCAGAATATCCCACTTAAATTAAATCTGGATAATCCACCAGAGCATCTGGAAGTGCGCGGCGAAGTGATTATTTTTAAGCAAGATTTTGAAAAACTTAATCAAATGCAGGCTAAGCTCGGTGAGAAACCTTTCGCTAATCCGCGTAATCTTGCCGCCGGTACCATTCGCCAGCTCGATCCTCGCATTGCCGCTAGTCGTCCGCTCCGTTTTATGGCCTACGACCTAGTCACGCCGGATCTTCCGACTCATCAGGAGGCTTATGAATTTTTGCGTCAAATTGGTTTTCAAACTTCCGGTCAAGATCATATCTATACGCATCTCAACGAAGTTTTTGCTGAAATCAAACATCTCGGCCAAGTGCGCGGTGATTTTCTCTTTAACACCGATGGTATGGTGATTAAAATTAATGATCGCAAGATATATTCTGAACTTGGCATCGTCGGTAAAACTCCTCGTGCTGCTGTGGCTTTTAAGTACCCTGCCGAAGAATCCACCTCGAAGGTGCGCGATATCGTGATTTCAATCGGTCGTACTGGTGCTGCGACTCCGGTGGCCATCTTAGACCCCGTGGAAATTGCCGGCAGTACTGTGCGCCATGCTACTTTGCATAATTCTGATGAAATCGCCAAGCTCGATATTCGGATCGGTGACACCGTGATTATTTATAAGGCGGGTGATATTATTCCGAAAATTAAGGAAGTATTATTTACCCTTCGCCCAGAGAATACTGAGCCTTTTGATTATGAAAAAGCTCTCAAAAATCAATATCCAGAACTTGAGTTCGAGCGTCCAGACGGAGAAGTGGTTTATCGCGTGAAGGGGCAGGATTCGGATTTTATTTTGCGTCGTAATCTTGAATATTTTGCCAGTAAGCAAGCGCTAAATATCGAGGGCCTAGGTGAGAAAAATGTCAATTTGTTGGTCGATGCTGGCCTCTTGAAAAGCCTAGTTGATCTCTACCGTTTGCAAAAATCAGATTTAATTAAGCTCGAACGTTTTGGCGAATTGTCAGCCACTAAATTAATAAATGCCATCGAGGGGACTAAGCAGGCGCCGCTCGCCAAATTTATCACCGCGCTCGGCATTCGACACGTCGGCGCACAGACCGCGGTTGCTCTGGCCGATGCTTTTCAGTCGCTTGAAGCTCTTCGCGATGCCACCGAGGAAGAGCTGCTAAGAGTCCCGGATATCGGCCTCACAGTTTCTGAATCGATCTTGGCTTACTTCGCCGATGAAGATAATTTGAAGCAGCTCGATGATTTTAAGGCGCTCGGTGTAGATCCAATCTATATTAATCACGATAACGCTCCACTTAAGGGTCAAAGTTTTGTCGTCACCGGCACCCTTACCGATCTGGGTCGTGAGGAAGCGGAAGATTTGTTACGCGAAAAAGGTGCTACCGTTACCAGTTCCGTGACCAAAAATACTACCGCCTTAATCGCCGGCGCTAAGCCAGGTGCTTCGAAAGTTACCAAAGCCGAAAAACTTGGTATTAAAGTTATCTCTGAAGCAGAATTTCGTGAATTAATTAAATAAATTCATGAATTTGAAACACAAAAATAGGTGCCATCTCGCACCTATTTTTAGTTCGTGATCTAGGATAAGATTTTGAGTTCTCCTAGAATCTTACTCTTATAGTCTAGGTTGGAATTAAGTTCTCTTAGAATTCCACTGTCTTTAGTCCTAGTTTTCCGCGAAAGGATTTTTCAAAACTAATTCTGGATTAGCCTCCGCAATGCGCATTAATTCGTTGTACTTTGCGATGCGTTCCGAGCGGGAGAGGGAACCAGTCTTGATTTGTCCCGTACCGAGTCCGACTGCGAGGTGCGCGATGGCACTATCTTCGGTTTCACCCGAGCGGTGTGACATAATTGTGTGGTAGCCAGATTTTTGCGCCAAAACCACAGCGTCAATGGTTTCGGAAAGTGAACCAATCTGGTTTGGTTTAATCAAAATCGCATTCCCCACTTTTTCGTCGATACCTTTTTGTAGTAGTTTTACATTGGTCACGAAGAGGTCGTCGCCGACTAATTGCAACTTATTACCGAGTCGCTCGGTGAGCACTTTCCAGCCCTCCCAGTCATTTTCCGCCAGACCATCTTCGATCGAAACAATTGGATATTTTTCCAGTAACCCCTCGTACCAGTCAATCATCTCGGCACTGGTCTTGGTTTCACCAGAGGTTTTTAATTTATAACCACCATCTTCATAAAATTCCGAGGAAGCAATATCCATGGCAATCGCAATATCTTTACCGACGACGTAATTCGCTCGCTCGATCGCTTCACAAATCAGCTCTAAAGGTTCATTGTTGCCGCCAAAAACTTTTGGTGCATAACCACCCTCATCACCCACCGTGGTGACATAATTTTTTTCTTTCAGAACCTTCTTTAGTGCATGAAAGGTTTCAGCCCCCATGCGAATTGCCTCGTTGATGTTGGTCGCCGCGATTGGCATTAGCATATATTCCTGAAAATCCGTACACCAATCCGCGTGTGCACCCCCGTTCATCACGTTCATCATTGGCATCGGTAAAGACATTCGGTCAGAGGTGCCAGAAATTTTTGCCACATATTCATAAAATGGCATTTTCATCGCGCGTGCCGAAGCTTTCGCTAGGGCTAAGGAAACCGCTAGAATCGCATTGGCGCCAAGATTCGATTTATTTTCCGTACCGTCGAGTTGAATCATTAGTTGATCAATTTCTCGCTGGTCGACATGTTTACCTACGAGCAGGCTACTAATTTTGGTATTAACATTGCGCACGGCCTGCATGACACCTTTACCGTCGTAAAAATTTTTATCTCCGTCACGTAGTTCCAAGGCTTCTCCACTACCGGTCGATGCGCCAGATGGCACCATGGCACGGCCAGCACTGCCGTCGGATAAAAAGACGTCAGCTTCTACCGTCGGATTGCCGCGGCTATCGAGAATTTGCCTTGCGTGAATTTCTTTGATTGTGATATTTTCCATAGTTTTATTATAGCATTAGCATTTTAAAACTACCCTGAAAACTACCCCAAAAACCATCAGATTTTTAGGCTCTGATTACGACCAATATCCTCTATCTGTTCCACCCCTGATGACAAAAATCCCTGGATAGAGTATAATAACCCCATTAAGTTTTTACTTAAGTGCAAAATATTGGGTACCTTAAAAGGTAAAGTTTGATTTCATAAGGAGGGGACATGAAAAACTTGAATGAGAAAACTAAAACTGGCAGCAAAAGTCGCTCTGTTGAGGAGCAACTAACGTTAAAGCTGACTGAAGTGTTCGATCGGATTTCGACCAGAAAGCATCAGAAAAATACTTTAATCGCATTAATTGTGATTCTTAAATCTTTTCTGAATGGCGACCTTTATGGCCGTGATATTTTCAAGATCTTATCGAAAGAGCTTCTTTGGGAAAATTATGACGAACTGACAAAGCAGGGGATTTCCATTGATATTGATAAGTTGATGACGGCTTTTGGCCAGGAAGATTACTCGGATGTTTATCATGGTTCAGAATTTGTCACCGAAAATGCCGCTTGGTTCGTTCAGCGCGGTGCCTCACTCGATTTATTACTTGGTCAATTTTTGATTAATGATGGCTGGAAGAATATCGAGAAATTAATTCAAGCGGGTGTGCCGGTTGCAGATTTACTGAATAAGAAACGTATACTGCTCTATGTGGATAATTATTTTTGTCTTACGGTTAACCATGTGAAAGCTATCATGAACTGGTTTCTGCGTCATGGCGCGACAAAACCTCAGATTGGTGATTGGTTAAAATCTGAACTAGGTAAAAATGTACCAATCCAACTTCTTCGCGACCACATGATTAATTGGTCGGAATACGGCATTGATCCATCCAAGGTGCATACTATGCCTGGTCCAAACCCATGCGATGAAGAAAGTCATTATAAGGAGTAAGCTTTACTGAAAAATCTCTGGCTCTAGCCAGGGATTTTTTCTGCGCCACTAATTATAAGAAAATCCTCAGAACAATCATAAGAATTTTTTGCAAAATCGTAATGATTACGGTTAAGCTATTTACAAAAAACATAAAAAGTGGTATAATGAGTCAAATTGATATAAAACATAGAGTTAATTGGAGATTATCATGCAAACTAATCAACCTAACCGCGCTAAACGTTTTCGTATTATCGTTTTCGCTACCGTTATCGCTTTTATCGTAGTGATTTTCGGTGCTTGGATTATTACTTCAGCTATCAAATCTGCTGAAAAGTCCCGCCAGCAAGAAATCGCTGCTACCGAAGAGTCTAAGGAAGAAAAAACTAATAAGACTGAGACTAAGGCCGAAAATAAAACTGAGGTCAAGTCTGAAGCTAAGTCTGAAGCTAAATCATCTGAAAAGACTAACAATCAAGGTCAAACTAATAAGATTTCTACCGCTTCTCCAGCTGATCAGTATCAAAACAATAAATCTACCGCTACGTCAAACACCGCCAATGGTACCGCTACTAGCACTACTAAGGCCGCTTCTGACCTCCCAAGTACTGGTCCAGAAGATCTCGTCTTCACCGCTATTCTCGCTGGTGTAGCTGTCTACCTTGTTTGTTTGAATCTCAATCACAAAAAATCTGTCGCTTAATTGACGGATTCTTAGAAAATCTCCACTTCGAGTGGAGATTTTTTGTTTGAGGAATTTTTCTTGCCTCATTCTGATTAAACTTATGCTAAAATATAGAGGAATATTTGAGCAAACTTAATCATCAGAAAGGGAAGCATGGCGGATAAATTCGATTTTGACCTCGAGGTCAATCCGATTGAAACAGGCCCAAAAAATCAAAACAAGGAAACTGGAGTTAGTGCGAATAGTGTGCATTTTAGCGCTCAGACGTCAGAGCCAACTAAAACACAAAGTGTAGATACTGAAATTCCAAAAACCGAAAGTTCCAGCGTTTTATCGGATGATTTGATTAATAATATGGCCGATTCTATCTCTGAGGAATCCTCAGAAAATCCGATTTTAGCCGCCGAAATTGCAGAAGACATTGCAACTTCTGAAAACACCGAAATCTCAGAAAATAAAGACCATATTCTCGACGAGGTTCTAAAAGAAAACGATTACGAGGAGCCAACCGAAGATACTGCTGCAACTGCCAGTTCTAGTTCCGCTTCCTCCGTTTCTGAGTTTGTTCCAGATTCCGCGTCTGACTCTGCTTCTGATTCCCCACACGAATCTAATTCTGATACTGCTTCCGAAAATACCGAAGCTAATACCGAAGTCGAAACTCCGGCCAAAAAAGAGAAAACCAAAGCTCAAAAAATCTTCCTCCATCTCCTTGCCGTCCTTGTCGCTGCCGGTATCGCGCTCTTTGTTTACTTTTTCTTTTTCGCGAACGTTAGTGCTAGTACTTTTTCTAAAATCTTCCACAAAGTTAGTGGTTCCGATATTGAATTTCAGCAATTCGTTACCGGCGATGCCTTAAACACTAAGGGTGAAAGTCAAATTCAGCAGGCCGACCTTCGCGTTAGTTTAAGTCGCGGTAGTACAGAAAATTCTGCCGCCGTCCACGCCACCCTAAATTTCACCATGAAGGGTGATAACTCTCCAATTTTGCTCGGTCTTGAGGGGATTTTAGCCGAGGATGGCAAAATCTACCTGAAGCTCGACCATTTGAAGGATAGTTTGACCGCTGTACTGAAAGGTTCTAGTAAAGAAATTGACTCAGAAATGCAAAAATCGCTCGATGATTTTGCGATGGAAATTGAAAATAAATGGCAGCGTATCGATGCTGAGGAAGTAATCGCAGGGTTTAGTGGTGCGCTAGGCTTTACCTTACCAAAAGTTTTACAGAACGGTATTGCCGGGACTCTTTCTTGTGTGACTCAAAATATCGGTAAGACTCATAATCAGCAGTCCGAACTCATGACTAAGCTTTACCGCGAGAATGAATTTGCCAATTTCACTGAATTAAATAGTGAAGAATCCGCTAGCTATGCCAAGCTTTCGGGTGATCTCGGTAAACTCTACCGCATTACTTTTAACGACAATAAACTTAGTCGCTTCCTCGAGGCTGCCAATAAAGCCTCCCAAAATACCGAAATTTCTAAATGTCTCTCGAATGCCTACTCTCTTGCCCCAAACTCCTATGAAGAGGAAGAGCAGGGTGTTTTGAAGGATAAAACCATCAAAGATTACGACAAATATATCCAAGAAATCAAGAGCACTGTTAATATCTTCGTGGGTATCGATACTTTTACGGGCGATATTAAAGGTCTAATATTTGCCACTCCTAATCAAAATAATTCAAAAGAGCTCGATCAAACTCACGCCGTGATGCGTTTCAAAGATTCTAAGAAAAAGGAAATTAAAGTCCCAGCTGAGTCCACCCCAATCTTTGATAGTTTAAGTAAGATTTTGAAGCTCGATCAATTTGAGGAAATCATGAAGAAAACCCCACTCCAGAATCCCCTTCAAAACACCACCGACGCCGAAAAACTCTTAAAAGACGCCAACCTTATCTAATAAGCTAAAAGCATCACGGTCTGAGATGTCAATCCAGGTGTCCTACTCTAACCCCTCAAGTGCAACACTTTGAGATATTAACTCAGACGCGGATTTTGTAAAAATTCAGAAATATTTTATAATTAAAATAATGATTTCGGCGGAACTCAAAGCTAAACTGAAAACACTCCCCAGTAGCCCTGGGGTGTATTTTCATAAAAACCGCGAAGGGGAAGTGATTTACGTGGGCAAGGCGGCGGTCTTAAAGAATCGGGTTCGTCAATATTTCCAAAACACCGAAAAAGATCCCAAAACTGAAGCCTTGGTGTCTGAAATTCACGACACCGATTGGCTAATCGTCGACACCGAGATGGACGCGCTTTTTCTCGAGTCTGAAATGATTAAGCGCTACATGCCGAAGTGGAATATTCTACTGCGTGACGATAAAACTGTTAGTTACGTCCGGATCAATATGGATCAGCCGGTGCCGGATGTCTCGATTACGAGAAATCCCCTCGACGATAAGGCCACCTATATCGGTCCCTTCTACGCCAAAACTACGATCATTAAGGCCCTAAGGGTACTTCGTAAAATCTTCCCTTACTATGACAAACCTTATAATGGCAAAAAAACTCTCGACACTGATCTCGGCCTCACGCCAGGTATTGAGATTGGTAAAACCACCGAAAAAGCCTATAAAACTGAGCTGCGTCGTCTTATTCGTTACTTAAATGGCGACCGCGATAATTTGTTGAAAGAAATTGAGCGCGACATGCGCCGCCACGCCTCGCTCGGTGAGTTCGAAATGGCGGCCAAACTCCGCGATGAATATTTTGGCCTGAAAGGCTTGAAGCGTAAAATTATTTTTTCCGATAAGGAATTTCTCGATTTGTCTTCTGATCAAGCATTATTGCAACTACAAAAGCTCCTTAATCTCGAGTCGGTACCCCGTCGCATTGAAGGCTATGATATTTCGCATATTTCTGGCTCCGACACCGTGGCTAGTATGGTAGTTTTCAAAAATGGCGTGGCTAGCCGCGCGGACTATCGTAAATTTAAAATCCGTAGTAGTAAGAATGACGACACCGCCAGTATGCGTGAAGTGGTGACGCGTCGTCTCAAGCATCAGGAATGGGAATATCCAGATTTGATTATCTTGGATGGCTCCGATTTGCAGCTTCGTGCCGTTCTACCTCTGTTGATTGAGGCTAAAATTCCCGCCATCGGCCGCAATAAATCCGGTGACCATACTAGAAACGCCGATGTTAATTTGATTATCCCACACTCACACCAGGGGATTATGAGTTTTTCCAGCCAGGTTTTTTCTAATGAATCGCATCTCGCCAAGCTTATCGCACGCATCGATGAAGAGGCACATCGTTTTGCCATTACTTTTCATCGCCAGCTGCGCAATAAACGCATGTTCAAATAAATTTAGGCCAAATCGTGCTACAATAGGCTTATGATAAAAAAGCAAATTAAATTTTTCATCCTGCGTTGGATTGTTTCCTCGTTCTTGATGTGGATTTGTGTCAAACTTTTTGGTCGTGTCGATCAAGAGGTTGATACTTTCGGGGTTTTTGTCACTGCCGGCCTCGTGCTTTCTGTGGTTCAAACCATCGTGAAGCCAATTTTAACTATTTTCGCTCTGCCTCTGATTTTACTCACTATGGGGATTTTTAACCTGGTGCTCAACATTGCAATGTTGTGGTTGGTCGTACACTTGGTGCCCCATATTTCTATCTCTGGTAT
>CAUUCN010000023.1:0-12914 GCA_963543945.1 uncultured Candidatus Saccharibacteria bacterium | reverse complement strand
ATGATTCACTAAACATGTGATTCATATTAGTAACCTTACTAGTGTTAAAGCCTGCAGTTGGTAAATACCTAACGTAAGATTTATTAAACATGTAGGCCATGTTGGTAACCTTACTAGTGTCGAAAACTGCAGGGTAAGTCACAGTAAGATCGTAATTTGATGCATCATTAAACATATATGACATGTCAGTAACATTCTTAGTGTTAAAGCTAGACAAATCTAATTTATCAAACCTTGTATAGTTAAACATGTAACTCATGTCTGTAACATTTTCAGTATTAAATCCAGAGGTATTAATGAATTTACGAAGAGTGTATGCGCCAGAGAACATTGCATGCATATTAGTAACTTTTTTAGTATTAAAATTACTGAGATCAAAATCCTTTAGATAGCCACAGCTTGCAAACATCATATTCATATCGGTGACATTTTCAGTATTAAATTTATTACCGATTTTTAGAGTTTCAAGACTAGAATTACTCTTGAACATTTTAGACATATTAGTGACTTTAGTTGTGTCAAACTTGTCTTTTAAGTCTAAGGTGCGAAGTTCACGAATATTAGAGAACATACCTTCCATATTCGTAACATTTTTGGTATCAAAATTATCGCCAAGATTGATGGTCTCAATTTGATTATACATGTCAAGGCTATTGCCAAATAAATAACTCATATCAGTAACATCCTCAGTATTGAAGGAGCTCATATTAAGAGTATTTGTACTTCGAACCTTTAAATCTTTAAACATATTTTTCATACGCTTAAGCCTAGAGATGTTTGATTTATTTGGTAGATAACGAATTGAATTATAGTAACCACCGTAACCTTCGAACATACTCTCGGTGTCTTCTAAGACTGAGAAGGTAGCTTTCCCGAAGTCAATTGCACTGGATTCGGAGTTTCTATACATGTTTTTAGTGGATGTAGTATATTTACCAAAGTTTTCGGTAGCAGTACGAAATGTGCCAGAAAAAGTTATGATACTACCTTCAAAGAGTGAAGTCATATCAGAGCTATTTTCAAGAAAATTACCTTCAAGACTTACATCACTATATGATCTTTTTCCATTGTTTTTAAACATGGAATTAGTGGAAACTGGACCCGTGGTATTAATTTTGAGATATGGTTGAAGGTTGGAAAGTTCAAACATGGAATCTAAATTGGTTGGATTGGATTTTGCAATTGAATTTACCATATTGGATGAATACTTAATGTCATAGTATGCGGACTCGTTCACATTACCCAATTTATAGAACATATAAGAAAAATCTTTAGTTTTTGAAAAACTTACTTGCCCGTCGTTCGGCCAATTATAAAATAACCCAGTAGAAACACTATTAAGTCCAGAAAACATATATGAAGAGTCGGCGTTAGTATAGATGTGATGCACATTGGACCAGATGGTTAAGGCGTAGCTATTAGTTGAAGATTGAACGGCGGTAAGATAGACAGGTTCTTCAGAGTTTTCAGTAGAGATTTTGACAGTCTTTTTGGAAGTAGTCGTTGGTTCAGTTTTTGCAAAAGTTAAACTATTTATATAAACTGGAAGTTCAGATTTTGGGTCATTAAGAATGGTAGGATCCGTGGTGTTGACGGCTTCACGAAGTAACTTATTGAATTCACGACCAGTAACTAAGGTAGAACTAATTTCCTCATTAACGATAAGTGAGTATGTAATATCGCCAATGTATTTTCCGGAGACGATTTGTTGGTTAGCACGGGCGAAAAGATTAGCCTTGTAAGTAAAGCCGTCTGTAGGGGTGGCAGTGTCGGACTTCTTTAAAAGAGTTGGAGCACTTGGTTTGCCGATTTGGAAGTAGTTAGAATCACATTGGGTGGTGCTACCGTAATATTGGCCACAGAATCCCCAAATATTGATTTGGTCGGCAGCAAAAGAGTAATAAGCGGAACCGTTTATTGGTTTAAGGATGGAGTTTGAAGCTTTTTCATTAACGAAATTACCATTTTCGTCACCACCAGATACATAAAGGGAATAACCTGCGACACTAGTGGTTTTAGCGGTAGCTTGCATACCCGAAGCGCGGAGCATGATTTGTTCGGTACCTTGAGGGGTGAGATCGATATTAAAATTTCCCGTTACTGTTAGAGACGCAGATGAATCCTCAGCATAAACATTGCTTGGGGAATTAAAAATTAGAAAAACCGACCCAAGTAGGGCAAGCAGAACTAAACTTCTCTTAACTAAAAAATTAATTTGGTTAAGACCTAAAAGTCTCAACACAAATAAACCTCCAATAAACTAATTATGCTTAATTATATATGAAACTAGTCAGATTTTCAAATAAAAAAAGAAATTGAGATTAAAAATGCTGCTGATATAAGGGATATTTGAATGATAATTTGGAGATTATTTAATCTCGGAACGAGGAAGGATATTGAGCTTATACGGGTCGGAAGGTTGGACGCCGGATTGAATTTCGTAGTAAGCGGCGGAGGCGACCATGGCGGCATTATCGCCGGAAAATTTTGGTAGTGGGAAATAACATTTGAGGCCTTTGAATTTTGATTCGAGTTTTTTGGCGTCTTCGCGCAGGGTTTGATTAGCAGAGACACCACCAGCAATGACGAGGGATTTAGTCTCGGGATTTTGCTTAATGGCAGCAGTAATTTTTTCGAGGAGAATATCAGTAACGGCCTGGTCAAAGGAAGCGGCGAGATCTGCTTTGGTGGTATCGTCGAGCAACTCGGCGAGTTTGGAAGAAGGATAGGAAATTGGGACGTTGACTAGATTTTGGACGGTACGAAGGAAGGCGGTTTTGAGACCAGAAAAAGAAAAGTCGAGGGAATTGGCGAGTGGGTGAGGAAAAGTGAAACGATGAGGATTGCCGGATTTAGCAAGATGAGAAATAGCTGGACCACCTGGATAGGGAAGACCTAAAATTTTGGCGATTTTATCAAAACATTCACCGACGGCATCATCACGAGTAGAGGCGATAATTTTAAAATGATTGTGGGAAGACATGCGGATGATTTGAGTATGACCACCGGAAATGACGAGGGCAAGGAGGGGAAATTCAGGTTTTTCGGTGAGCCAATTGGCATAAATATGGGATTTGAGATGATGTACTGGGTAAAATGGAATGTAATGCAAAATACTAATAGTGCGAGCAGAAAGAGTGCCGACGAGAAGTGAGCCAAGTAGACCAGGAGTGTGGGTGACGGCGATGGCGTCAATCTTGGACCAATCATTTGGTTTTAGGCCGGCATCAGTGAAAGCTTGGTGGATGACCGGCTGGATGGCTTCGAGATGGGAGCGGGCGGCAATTTCAGGAATTACGCCACCGTAATTTGCGAAGATATCGATTTGAGAGACTACGACATTGCTCAAAATTTGATCACCATTTTCAACAATGGCAGCGGCAGTTTCGTCACAAGAAGTTTCGATACCCAAAATTTTCATGAGTAAATTATATCACGAACAGAGAAGAATGGCCTAGAACGGGAGTCGAATGAAAAAGAATAAATCAGATGAAGTGAGTATGAGCTGAATGATGCAAAAATGAATTAAATGTAGTGAGATTAGCGGTTTGGTTGTTTGATGGAATCGATAGGGTTCTTACCTGCAGCTTTTAAAGATGGAATGGTGCCAGAAATAAAACCAGTGAAAAGGGCGACACCGAGAGCGATGGCAGGAATTTCTGGTGAGAAGTAAATTTTGAATTCAGTGAGAAAGGCGGTGACGAGAAGTGCGGCATAACCGATAACGAAACCGAGTACAGCGCCAGAGAGATTGAGTAGGATGGATTCGAAAATAAACTGTAGGAAAATATTAAAGTGAGTAGCACCGATGGCTTTTCGGACGCCAATTTCGTGAGTGCGTTCGGTGACTGTGGCGATCATAATACTGGTAATACTAATCGAGCCGACAATAATAGAGATAATTGCGATAATGGAAAGTAAAACAGTAATGAGTTTAATATTAGAAGAAGCTGGGTGGGAAATTTGTTCTTCGGATGCGAGTTGAAAGGCGCCGGCGAGGTTAGGATTTTCGGAAAGTTTTTTATTTAGAGAATCTTTCACGGAAAGCATGGTGGTATGATCCGGTAATTGAATAAGCACTTTTTCGATAATAGGATTCAAAGTAGCTAGTTGATCAAAATTCACTAGGCCGACTTGGTTGAAATTAAAGCGAGTAAAATTACGCGGATTGTCTTGATTTTCAAGAACACCAGTGACAATGTAGCGTTCGCCCTTAATGTTGACGGTTTTACCGATACTTTCGGCGGTGCCAAAAAGTTGAAGGGAGAGATTGTGACCCAGGACGATAGTTTTGAGGCTGGCATCACTCTGGAAAGAGCCAGTTTTAACTTTAAGGCCGAGGGTTTTGAGAGCAGATTCGTAGAGGCCAATGATATTGCCATTGGCGACAAGATTATCACCGGAAAGATTACAGGTGATAGGGGCAAAAGGTGAGATAGCGGCAGTGGTATTGATAGATTTTTGGACAAGTTCAACAGTTTCTTTATTAAAAGGGGAAGAGATGAGGGGTTTGGCAGTGAGGATGGAGGAAATATCGGTGGCTTCATCGGATTTTTGTTGAAGCACCAGGAGGGCGTCGTTAGTTTCGGCCTTAACGAGATTTTTGAAACTGCCAATAATACCAAAAGTATAGACGATGCTAGCGATACCAATAGCAATACCAAGAGAGGTGAGAAATGTACGCAATTTTTGACGCTTCAAGGAAGAGCGGGCGATGGCGTAATTCGTGCGAAGCAACAATGACATTATTTGTGACCTTTCTTTTTTGCAGATTTTTTAGTGTGAGATTTGGTGTGGGCGGAATTATTTTTAGCGGATTTTTTGCCGAAATTAAGATTAAATTTGAGTGCGGAGTTAGATTTATTACGTTTGATTGGAGTAATGGTGGCGATTTGGGAGACTGGTTCGACTTCCTCGGCTTCTTTTTTAGGGGTTTCTGGTTTAGTTTCTTTAACCTCGGATTTTACGGGAGGGAAATATTCCTTGACGGGGGTAGAAACCGGTTTTTTGGAGGAAGTTGGGAGTTCGGAAACCGTGCCTAGATTGTAAGAAAGAGGTTTTTCGACGGATTTTTCAGTAGGTTTTTCTGGAGTATTTGGAATGAATTTCGGCTCAAAAGGATTGGCGGATGACTCAGAGATGTGGGCAAGTTTCGGACGTGTTAAGGTAGGTTTTGGCTCCGGTGTGACGCGAGGAACTTCTGGTTTAATAGTGCGTGGAATTTCCGATTTATTAATGCGTGGAATTTCGGATTTGGCGGTAACAGGGTTTTCTTCAGAGCGAGAAGAAACTGATGTGGTTTCGGATTTAGCAGTTTTAGGATTGAAGTGAATATCGATACGTTCTGGGAGATTGTGGTCGGCGACGAATTTGAAGTCGCGATCAATCGAGCCATCAATCATATGAAGGACACGAGTGGCGTACTTAGTAAGGGCTGGGTTGTGGGTCACCATAATAATAGTATTACCGGCTTGGTGAACACGGTGAAGTTCTTGCATGACGGCTTCAGAACTTTTGGTATCGAGACTACCGGTCGGCTCGTCGGCAAGAATAATTTCCGGATTAGCAACTAGGGCGCGAGCGATGGCGACGCGTTGTTTTTGACCACCGGAGAGTTGGTATGGATAATAATATTCTTTGGTTTGAAGATCAAAATTTTTTAGAGTTTCGGAAGCCTTAATGATAGCTTTAGTGTGGCTGACGCCAGCGTAAATAAGAGGTAGAGCAACGTTTTCGAGGACTGTGAGGGTAGGAATGAGGTTATATTCCTGGAAAATAATACCAATTTTTTGCGAACGAAGTTTGGCAAGGCGACGACTACTGAAATGAGAGGTTGGAGTTTGATTTAAAAAGTATTGGCCAGAGGTCGGGTGGTCGAGAAAACCGAGAATATTAAGTAGGGTGGTTTTACCACAACCAGATGGACCCATGATCATAATAAATTCACCAGGTTTGACCTGCAAATAGAAATTTTGCAATGCGTAAGATTCTGCTTCACCGATGCCAAAAACACGATTAATATCATGCAGTTCGATCAAGTTATTTGGGGATGTTTGTTGATTATTTACCTCTTGTGCCATTAGTCTTATTATAAACTAAAAAGAAAAATATGTTATGATTATGTAGAAATTTATTGGGTTTTTATGGCAAAGAAAAAAAAGTCGAAGAAAAGTGGGGTAAACCAAAAGAAAAATCATAATCACAGTAAGAAACAAATGGCTGTGAAGGATTTTTCTGAGGTTAAAAATTCGGTAGAAAAAGCAGAAGAAGTTTCGAATAATGTGGTGATGGCGGAGGCGCCAAAAAAAGAGGCTGAAAAATTAGCAAAAGCGGAAATAAAAAAAGCAGAAGCGGTTTTAGAAAAAGCAGAAGCGGAATTAAAAAAAGCGGAAGCGATTCCAGAAAATGCAGAAACTATTTCAAAAAAAGCAGAAGCGGAACTTGACGTAAAAGCCAAAAAATCAACGACAAAAAAATCAGACAAGAATAAGGTGCCACTTTGGGCAAAAATCGTGATGATTACATTGTCGGTGATTTTGGTTTTAATTATTACGGCAATCACTTTGATGTATATGTTGCTTTCTCATTCGACCGCGGTATTTAAGGGTAATCCGATGGATATTTTGATTAGCTCGGAATTAAAGAAGGATGAAAATGGACAGACGAATTTCTTGATTTTTGGTACTTCGGAAGATGCAAAGGGGCACGGTGGTCAAGAGTTAACCGATTCGATTTTGGTGGCTTCGATTAATCAGGAACATAAAACGGCGAAGGTTTTTAGTGTACCAAGGGATCTTTGGGTAAATTATTCAGTGCCTGGCAGTGAACCGATGAGCTGTACGGTAGGGGATCGGGGAAAAATTAATGCGACCTATCTATGTGCGCTAGAAGAATATAAAAATTCAATGAGTGTGAGTAATGCGAAGGATGCGGCATCACTATATTTTGCGAAGAAAATTTCTGAGGTGACGGGTCTTTCGATGCATTATTATATGGCGGCGGACTGGAGTGCGGTAAAAATGATTGTGGATAAAATTGGCGGGATTGATGTGGATGTTTATGCGGATGATGAGGATGGAATTCACGATTCATGCCAAAATATCGATTTGAAAAAAGGCATGTACTACAACATGAATGGTGATCTCGCGATGAAATTGGCGAGAGCCCGCAATGCAGCCTGTGCGCCAGGGGATTATGGTCTTTCGAGGAGTAATTTTGACCGCGAAATTAATCAGCAGAGGATTATGAATGCGATTAAAAATAAGGTTTCGAGTATTGGAATTTTGATGAATCCGGGCCAAGTGATGAGTATTATTGATGGACTGGGGGACAATCTGCGAACTAATATTGTGATGTCGGAAGTAAGAACTTTGATTGATTTTGGTACAAAACTAGAAGGGGGAATTCAGCCAATTTCAACGATTGATCAATTTGGTACTGGTAGAATTGGTTTATCGAGTGTAGTAATTCCGGCGGGTGCTTCGACTTATTCAGAAGGTTCGCTATATAATTACACAAATTTCCAGAGATATCTGCGTAGTCAGATTGTGGTGCTGAAAGAAATTAAAACGGAGACTAAGACAGAATAATTTTAGAAGATTGCGGAAAACGCAATCTTTTTTTGTGAGGAATTTAGTATAATGAAGAAAAGTAACCGTAAGGAGAATAAATGGCGGGAAGAGAAAATAATAAGAAACGTTTTGTGGTTTGTAATACGGTGCTATTACTAATTTTAGGATTTGTGTCGGGTGGTTTGACGGTTTGGGGTGTGAGCCAAATTAGGACCGCAATGCGTGCAGGAGTTGAGATTGATAATGTGCCAGCGATTTGTTTTGATAAAAGTGAAAAATTGGAAAAAGTATTCTTAAAAAATGCCCGACTTTGCGAGAGTTCGGAAAAAGAGGATGCGTCAGATGTGACGAATAATGAAGCTGCACTATTTATTTATAGTCGCTTGGGTCATATGACGGAAGAAAGTATTGCTGCAACAATGATAGCGACTACAGCAGTAGGTAGCATGGTAACACTGGGAGCTTTCGTTTCGGCGTTGGTGTATTTCTTGCACAACAAAGGGAATCGCTAAAAATAATTAAAATAAAATAAGACCCTCTGGGTCTATTTTATTTTAATGGCGGAAGCGAGAGTGTGAGGCTTTTGCTTCGCAAAACCCTTCCGTTCCTCCTCGCTCAAAAAGAAAAAAGCAAGCTTTTTGTCTTTCACTCGCTTCGTCGTCCGGTCGAACCTACGGTTCTCACCCTCTTGCAGAGTTTAAAAAAAGGACTAGTAAACTAGTCATTTTATAAACTTGGCGGAAGCGAGAGGATTCGAACCTCCGATACGGTTCCCCGCATACACGCGTTCCAGGCGTGCTCCTTAAACCACTCGGACACACTTCCAACAATTTTCTATATTATAACAGAATTTAGGGAGAAAATGAAGAAAAGTCTGAGAAAATAGACTATTTTTATTTAACGTTTATGCTAATATGAAGGTATGTAAAAGTTAATGGAGTGGGCGAAAGGAGAGGTGTCCCATGAAAAATAAAGACGAAAAACAAAACGAGAAGCATAAATGTAAATATATCTTCGTGACCGGCGGAGTACTTTCTGGAGTAGGAAAGGGAATTACGGCGGCTTCGATTGGGGCTATTTTGAAGGCCAAGGGTTTCAAGGTGACGATGCAAAAGTGCGACCCGTATCTGAATGTGGATGCAGGACTTTTGAATCCGGTGGAACATGGTGAATGTTATGTGACCCATGATGGGGTGGAAACCGATCTTGATCTCGGCCACTATGAACGCTTCTTGGATTTTGAAACGAACCGTTATTCGATTACGCTTTCGGGTTCGATTTTTAAAGAATTGATTGAAAAAGAACGCGCGGGAGGTTTTCATGGTAAAACCGTACAGTTGGTGCCGCATTTTACGGATTTAGTGCAAGAAAAAATTATGAATGCTTCGAAAAATTCGGATATTCATATCGTGGAAATTGGTGGTACGGTGGGTGACTATGAAGGATTGTCATTCATTGAGGCAATTAGGTTATTCGGGAATAAAGTGGGGCGTCGAAATTGTCTTTATGTGAATGTGGTTTACGTACCATGGATTAATACTTCGAAAGAATTAAAGAGTAAACCAGCACAGAATGCACTAAAGGATTTACGTGGATTTGGGATTATTCCAGATGTGGTGGTTTGTCGTACGGAAAAACCAGCGCCACGCGAAATTTGTGAAAAAATTGCCAGATTTTCGGGAATTCCAGATGAGGCAGTCTTGAACCTACCAGATATTGATTCGGTGTATGATGTGCCGTTTAATGTTTTGAAATCTGGCGTGCTGGAGATTTTGAATGATTTTGTGGGGGACGACAAAGAACCAGACATGTCTGCTTGGGAAGAATTTTCGAAGAAGCGGGCTCAGAAAAACGCGCGAACCGTGAAGGTGGGACTGGTGGCAAAATATGTGGGGAATGAAGATACCTACATTTGTGTGACGGAAGCTTTGAAAGCAGCGGCGGCTTGGAATGATGTGAATCTGGATTTGCGCTGGATTAACGCAGAAAAAGTCGATGAAAAAACATTAGCAGAAGTCGATGGTCTAGTGGTGCCAGGTGGATTTGGTAATCGTGGAGTGGAGGGGAAAATCGCGGCAGCAAATTATGCTCTGGATCACGACGTGCCTTACCTCGGATTATGTTTAGGGATGCAAGTGGCTTGTATCGCGAGCGCGAGAAGAGCAGGACTGACGCAGGCTAATTCGGAGGAATTTGATAAAGAAACTAAAGAAAATGTGATCTATCTGATGGATGGACAAGAGGGGAAGGAATCGACGGGTGGTAGTATGCGTCTCGGAGATTTTCCGGCGAAATTAGTTAAGGGGAGTAAAACAGCTAAAATTTACGGAAAAACTAATATCGTAGAACGTCATCGTCACCGTTATGAAGTGAATCAAAAATTCCTTAAGGAAATCGAGAAAGGTGGTGTGGTAGTTTCGGGTACCTCGCCAGACGGAAAATTGGTGGAATTTGTGGAAGCGCCAGGGAAGAAATTCTTCGTGGGAACACAAGCACACCCAGAGCTGAAATCGAGACCTTTACGTGTACATCCATTATTTATGGAGTTTGTAAAAAGCTTAAAATAAAAAAACTTAAAGTTCTAAAAGTAAGTTTTAAAATAGCAGTCTAAGGCTGCTATTTTTTTCTGTGAATAGGGAAATTACGAGTGAGATTTTATGGAATTTTTGTAATTTTTTGAAAAATGTTGTGTAATTAAAATTGTGATAAAATAGAGATATGGAAGAAATTCAAAATACCCTAAAAAAGACGATTGTCGAATTATACGCCGTAGAAATGGATGTAGTTTTGACGCCAGCGCCAGAAAATACTGGCTGCGACTTCGCGACCAATGTGGCGATGTTATTAGCGAAAACATTAAAGAAAAATCCGATGGAAATCGCGGAAGAAATCGTGCGTAGATTCGGCGAGACGGATTTGGAAGTGGAAATCGCACGGCCTGGGTTTTTGAATTTCAAATTAAGCAATAAAAATCTTCTAAAAAATATCGATAAGTTCGAAAAAGATTTTACGAAAAATATATCATCAGACGCATATTCTGGTCAGACGGTAATTTGTGAATTTTCGGATCCGAACCCGTTTAAGGTACTCCATGTCGGCCATCTTTATACTTCGATTGTGGGGGAAGCGATTTCACGCGTGATTGAATATGCTGGTGGTAAAGTGGTGCGCGCAAATTTCGGTGGGGATATCGGTCTGCATGTAGCAAGGAATATGTATGGTATGCTACGTAAAATTGATCACATTCCGACGGATTTGTCACCAGAAAAAGTAGCAGATTTGCTGGCAGAATGTTATGTGTTTGGCACCAGGGCGGATGAGGATAATGCAGAGGCGCACGCGGAAATCGTGAAACTGAATAAGATGATTTTCGAGATTGCGGAAGCAGGGGAAGGTGCGGATTATAGCGGAGACCCGGAACGCGCCAGAGTAGCAGAACTTTATTTCTGGGGTCGAAAGAATAGTTACCAATATTTTGAGAATTTTTATAAGCGTTTGCAGGTAAAATTTGACAAATATTACCCTGAATCGACGGTGGCGAAGACTGGTCTAGAAACCGTGCGCAGGGAACTAAAGAACGGGGTTTATGAAATGTCGGATGGAGCGGTGGTTTACCGTGGGGATAAACACGGACTTCATACGAGGGTATTTATTAATAATAATGGCCTACCAACTTACGAAGCTAAAGATACGGGTTTGATTTTCGAGAAATATAAAGATTTTCATTTTGATAAATCGATTATTATTACCGGTAACGACATTATTGAATACATGAAAGTGGTGCTTTCGGCGATTTCGCAATATGCGCCGGAACTTTCGAGTAGGACTTTACATATCACACACGGCCAGGTGAAATTGCCAGGTAATGAAAAAATGTCTTCGAGAAAAGGGAACTTCTTACGCGCGATTGATGTGATTGAAATGGTGCGCGAGGCGATGGAAAAATCGAGCGACGAGAAAGTTTTGATGGGCGCTCTGAAGTACGCTTTAGCTAAATATAAAATCGGTGGAGATATCATATTTGATATAAAAGAGTCAGTTTCGATGACGGGAAATTCTGGTCCATATTTACAATATTCGGCAGTGCGTGCGAAGAAAATTTTGGGTAAAATCTTCAGTGGCCGCATTAGTGGGGAATTAAATAAGGTTGAATCGGAAGCTGAGGCTCTAATTTCAGAAAATGATTCAGCGGAAAAAGAAGCAAAATATCTCGCGGATATTTCGATTTATGAACGTAACTTGATGAAGAAATTAATGCAGTATCCAGATGTTTTGAAAGAAACAGTGCGAGAACTTTTGCCAAATAAAATTTGTACTTACCTTTATGAATTGGCGCAAGAATTTAGTCGTTTTTATGAACACGTACAGGTGGCGGGTTCAGAATTTGAGTCAGAACGAGGTAAAATTATTTTAGTTTACTTAAAGGTTTTGACTCATGGTTTGAATTTACTAGGTATTGAAGTGCCGGAGCAAATGTAATGCCGAAAAAAGCGAAATTACTCTGGATGGACCTGGAAATGACAGGTTTAGATCCAGAAAAAGATAAGATTTTGGAAGTGGCGGTAATTGCGACGGATTGGGAATTGAATCCAATGGCGCAAATGACGGCGACGGTGAAAGTCTCGGAAAAATTGATTAAAGAACGCATGGTGGGGGAGTTCTGGGAAAAACACGAAGAGACTTATCAAAAACTTTGTGAACAAAATAAGGCTGGACTTCCAGTGAATGAGGTGGAAGAAATGCTATTAAAATTCATCGATGATCATTTCGGCGATGAAGTATATTTAGCAGGAAATTCGATTCATCAGGATAAAAGATTTATCGTAAAAGAGTGGCCAAAATTGAATGAACGATTGCATTATCGAATGCTTGATGTGTCGGCATTTAAACTGTATTTCGAAAATGTAATGAAGAAAAAATTTACCAAAAGGGAAATGCATTTGGCGCTGGACGATATTTTGGGGTCGATCGAAGAATTAAAATATTACAGTAAATATATAAAGAAATAAGATGTTTGAAATAGAAAAAGTTAGCGGAATTGGTGAATATAAAAAAGAAAAATTTTTGGATATTCACGCGAATAAGAAAAATCCGAATTTAGAAGAATATATTTATTTGGCGCCGAATGGAAAAGTGTTCCTAGTAGAGCGCAAAAATACTTTGGAAGTACGATGTGATCGAAATCTTTCGAAATTACTAAAAGAAGAATTTGAATCAGTGATGACTTCGCGTTATTTCGGTGTGGGGGGAGTAGAAATTGTGCTGAGTGGTCAAGTGGAAGAAGATAAAATCGAGGATTTGGTACGGCTGAGCTATAATCTGACCAAGGAAATGGCGGATTAA
>CAUUCN010000022.1:0-13824 GCA_963543945.1 uncultured Candidatus Saccharibacteria bacterium | reverse complement strand
AATTTTACGCCGACCACGATTTTGAATTATGTTTATGCGTTGATTGGTTTAGTGGCGGTATTTTATATCGTGCTGGCGGCAGTGAATTTTGCGATGGCACAAGGTGACGTAGGTAAAGTGACAAAGGCAAAAAATACAATTGTTTTCGCGGTGATTGGTTTGATTATTGTGGTGTTGGCCGCTGCGGTGACGAATTTTGCATTAACGGCATTGAATTAATTAGATATAAGTAAATTAGTTAAGAATAGGAATCAAAGATGAAGCAAGGTATGAAAAAAATAGTGACGAGTTTGATGCTCTTTGTGGGGTGCTTCGGGTTTTTATTTAGCTTAGTATTTTCTAATCATGTATATGCGGAGTCTTCGCGTGAGAATTTTTACAGGGTTTGTGATGACATTGAAGATGAAGATGTGAAGAAAATCGCGGGCTGTGATGAGCCTACCGGAAAAAATAAGGATGTCGTAGGAATTGTGCAAAGTGCTGTGAATGTGGTGATCTCTTTGGTTGGTATGCTGGCGGTATTTTCAATTATTTACGGTGGTTTCACTTATATTACCGCGCAATCTGACCCAGCGAAAATTAAGCGCGGTAAAGATATGGTAGTTTATGCGGTGGTGGCGCTAGTGGTGGCATTTTTAGCTTATGGTATTGTGATTTTTGTGACGAAGAATTTGAAATAATTACAGATTAATTCCAGAGAGAAATGTTTCTGTTTTTCCAGAAGATATGTTATAATTTTGGTAAATTAATATTAAAGGAATAATATGAAAATTTCGAATAAACTAAAAGCTTTGGCAATGGGTGGCACGAGCGTAGTGGCAGTTCTAGGTAACTCCGTCAATACTTTTGCTGGTAAGGTGAAGTGTCCTGATGGTAAAGATGCTACTGGAAATAGCTTAACTGAATGTGGTGGTTTAAAAGGTAGTTCAAATCAGAATGATTTAATGGCACAAGCTAACACTATTATTAACGTGGTGATTGGTGTGATTGGTTTTGTGGCTGTGGCTTTCATTATCTTCGGTGGTGTGCAGTATACGACTTCTGCGGGCGATCCAGGTAAGGTGAAGAAAGCTAAGGATACTATTCTCTACGGAATTATTGGTCTTGTGGTTTCTATGCTTGCTTACGCAATCGTGAACTTCGTGCTCGCTAACGTTTTTAAGGGTTAATTAATAAAATACCCCTAATGGGGTATTTTTAAGATTTAATTTTAGAGAAAAGAATAAATGAAAAAGAGTTTTAAAAAATTTCTAGCCGTATTTATGTTAGCTGGATTATTCGCGGGCGGAGCTTTAAGCGGCTCGGTATTTGCGAAGACACCAAAATCAGCGGCAGGTGGTGCTAGTGCTGATAGTTCTAGTGGGTCTAGTGGTATTTGTCCTCCGGGATCGAAAAATCAAGGTGCAACGAATATTGCAGCATGTAATATTGACCCTGCACATAATGGTGATGACCTCATTAATGATACTAATAAAATCATTAATGTAGTAATTGGTGTACTTGGCGTAGTCGCGGTAGCGGTGGTGATTTATGGTGGTTTCCTCTTTCTGACTGCCCAGGGTGATCCAGGTAAGATTAAAAAGGGCAAGGATTCGATTACTTGGGGTATTATCGGTTTGATAATTGCATTATTATCTTGGTCGATTATTAACTTTGTCTTAAGTAGTACAATGAGTGCGCCTGCAGCACAAAATAGTACCACCACAACTACAGCGCCATGATTAAAAATAGTTTAAGAAATATCATCTATTCCCTACTGTTTATTGCTTGTCTGGTGTTTGCCAGTTTAGTGAAACCAGTTTCTGCTTTTACTTGTCCAGAAAAAACGGTACGTGTGGGTGAATCCGTATCGGCACTTTCGGAGTGTAATGTAGAGAAAACCGATGGCGATAAATCTTTAATGTCAAATGTAAGCATGTTGATTAATGTATTTGCTTCAGTGATGGGATTTCTCGCAGTGGGGATGATTATCTATGGTGGATTCATGTTACTCACTGCACAGGGTGACCCAGCGAAAATCAAACGCGGAAAAGATGTAGTTACTTATTCGATTATCGGTGTAATCTTAGTGATGTTAGCTTACGCAATTGTAAACTTTGTAATGAATAGTGGAATAAAAATTTAAAATAAATTTCTAAAAAAGACCTCTATATTAGAGGTCTTTTTTTAACTGTCGGATAATTTTTTGAGTTTAGATTTTTGACTAGATTTAATTGATATTTAATTCCCTCATGCTTGCAGTATTTGGGAAACGGCATATATTGAAATTAGTGGATTCGAAAAAAATATACCGAATTCACGGTATATTTAATTTTAGACAATGAGTTATGCGATTGGGATGCGGATAGGTGCTTCGGTCTTTTCTTTTTCAAAAGAAATGGTGAGCACGCCGTCTTTTAATTCTGCTTTTACGCTACCTTCGTCTTCGCGAACTTGGACTGGAAGGGCGATTGTACGAGAAAATTCTCCCCAATAACACTCTTGGATGTGCCAACGAGTGGTTTGGTCATCTTCGCCGCCGCTAAGGACACCGGAGATGGTTAAGATATTGTCAGAAATGGTAACATCGAGGTCCCCTTTGGAGATGCCTGCGGTGCGAGCTTTGACAACTAACTTGTCGGCAGTTTCGTATACATCCACTGCTAATTGTCCTGGAAAATCACCAGGTTCTTCTTCCCACGCCTCTGGATCTTCTTCTGCTGGAAGTGGACTCGGTTGTTCTTCTAGAGCTGAAACAGGTTCAGAGTCTAGGCCATCATTATCCAGAAAAGCGGCCGCGAGTTCATCTTCCATAAGCATGTCTTCGTCATTAGTACGAGCCATTGCTTGTATTCCTCCACATTAACTATTGTTCTTAATTATTATAAGAGTGGTTATGTTAAAAATCAAGAGTAAACAGCTTTATCGTGTAAAAATTACAATAGAAAAATTTATTTTAGATATGGTTTTGCCAAACAGATGTGTGCGATGCCAGAGAGAGGGCGGGATTTTTTGTGACCGTTGTAAAAAATATATAAGCATAATCAATCCGGGCTATGTGATGAATGATGTGTATGGGTTTGAAAAATTATTGGTAGCTGGACTGAAGGAGGGGTGGTTTGAAAGGTTGGTGCGAGATTTTAAATATAAGGGTCGGCGAGATTATGGAGAGTTTTTGGCGGAGAAATTAGGGGAGGTAATTTTTGGTGAAGTAAAGAGAATGAGATTTGGTGATGAGCTGAGCAATAAGTCGGGTGAGGTAACGTGCGGCGTGTTGAGAAAGGTAGAGACTGAGATAAAAGAGATTAGACAAATTGTTTTAGTTCCCTTGCCGACGATTCGAAAACATATTCGGGAAAGAGGATTCGATCATACTTTAAGATTATGTTTTGAGCTGGAGAATTTTTTACAGAAAAGATTAGACGATTTTGGAATAAGTGCGGAATATCAAAGTCTTTTAGTTAGAAAAAATAAGACGGTGCAGGTGGGTAAAGAAAAGAAAGAACGTGTGAAGCAGGCGGAAAAAGCATACGGAATTCGGGAAGGGGTAGAAATTGAGAATAAGACGCTCTATATATTGGTGGACGATGTGACGACGACGGGTGCTTCCCTTGCGGCAGCGAAAAAAATACTGCAGGCCGATCGAGTATGGGCTGCAGTATTAATGAAAGAACGTTAATTAGTTGGTGGTACCGACACCGATCACGGAGTTGAGGACGAAATGAACGATGGCGTAAGCGAGCATTGAGATAATGAGACCGATAATGGCATAAAGGATGGTGTTTTTGGCGTCTGTAACCTTTTTAGAATCACCACCAGAGAGAATATAGCGAAGGCCACCGTAAACCAGCATAATGACCGAGATGAGGCCGACAATGAGTAAGACGGTATTAGTGATGCGGCTAAAAACACCATTATCGCCAATGAGTTCAGTAGGCATACCATCAGCACGGGCAGCATTCGCACCTTCTTGGACGCTAGTAGCAGAAGCTAAGAGACGGCTAGAAAAGAGGCAAGCAAAAGCACCGAGGCCAGTAAAAGTTTGTGTAATAATTTTGGTAATTTTTTTCATGAAATATAGAATCTCGCGGTTAAATTCGACAATATTATTTTAACACAGATACGTGAAAAAGCAACGAATTCCCTGAGTTAATATCTCAAGTGCAACACTAGGCAATCTAAATTAGCTTTTTAAGGTGTTGCGTTGATATAATGGAAAATTTTCAACTGCAGAGATATTTGAGGAATATTTGGAAAAACTATTAGAGATGTGGTGAATTTATGATAAGATAGAGATAGACGGAGAGTTACCCAAGTGGCTGAAGGGGGCGGTTTGCTAAATCGCTAGTGTGGGGAGACCTGCAGCGGGAGTTCGAATCTCCCACTCTCCGCCATCAAAGATGACGTCGATTGAAAAGACCCTTGAAAGGGTCTTTTATTATTCTAAAAATTCTTTTTAGAATAATGCGATTCTCTGTCTTCTGTGTCGTCGTCTCAAAAAAATATTATCATGTTATAATGTTAATAGTTAAAAGGTGCTAATATGGACGAAAAAATTGTAAAGTGGGAAGGTGAAGAATATATTTCACATAATAATGGTGCGGGGTGGTATGTGGGGTTATTTTCAGTGACCTTGGTTTTGAGTTTGCTTTCATTCTATTTACAGTGGTGGACTTTTTTGGCTTTAGTGATCGTGTCAGCTTTGACGCTTTTGATTCTAGCGGTGAGGCCAGCCAGAAAAATTTCTTATACTTTGACTGATAAGGGTTTTACAGAGGGCGATAAGTTTTATGCGTTTTCTGAATTTAAATCTTTTGGGATTTTACAAGATGATGTACATTTTGCGATTGTTTTGACACCGAGAAAGCGTTTATCGCCCGCGGTGACGATTTACTTCCCGGAGAATAAGGGTGAAGGGATTGTCGATATGTTTGGGGCGAAATTGCCAATGGAGCCGGTGGAGTTGGATTTATTAGACAAAATAGTTAAAAGACTGCGTATTTAAAAAATCTAAATTTCAGGGGTACAAATCAAAAAGGAAATATGTTATAATATGAGTGTCGTAGTGATACGATGCTCATTTAATTTCTAGGTGAATATTACTTTATGTGGTATTCACACATGCACCCGTAGCTCAGCTGGATAGAGCGTTTGCTTGCGGAGCAAAAGGTCGTAGGTTCGAATCCTGTCGGGTGTACCAAATGAAATTATGAGAAAATCAGTTCCCTGTCGGAGCTGATTTTTTTGTGTGAAATATTTTGACGTGGCGAAAAATTTATGAATAAGCTTTTTAGGTTAAAAGAAGGTGAATTAGGAAATAACGATTTTTTTATTGGTTTGTAATCTGTTGTAGTTAAGAGTATTTTTTGCTAAAATAAGAGGTGGAAGCGTGGCCGAGTGGTTGAAGGCGCACGACTCGAAATCGTGTGGGCCGAAAGGTCTCGGAGGTTCGAATCCTCTCGCTTCCGCCATAAATGTCGGAATCGAAAAAGACTCTATAGAGTCTTTTTATCTTTTTAAGTTGAAACTTAAAAAGGAGGATTCTCGATCTTCTGCGTCGTCGTCTCAAAAATGCAAGCACTTTTGCGAACTTCTCCTTGAAGGCGAATCCAAATTTTCCGAGTGAGGAGGAACGGAAGGCTTTTGCGAAGCAAAAGTCTAATCCTCTCGCTTCCGCCATAGATGTCGGAACCAAAAAAAGATTCTATGGAGTTTTTTTAAGTTAAAAATAAGGATCATGGAAATCCTTATTTTTTATTCACTTCCCTTGCCAGTGAAAACAGCAGCGATAGTTTTTATGAGAATTTTAATATCGTAGGTGATACTCCAATGGTCAATGTAATAACAGTCGAGACGAACGATTTTTTCAAAGTCGGTAATTTCGCTACGTCCGGAAACTTGCCAGAGGCCAGTGATGCCTGGTTTAATACTGATACGGCGCTTATGATGAGCGGCATACTGATTATATTCGTTCACTGTAGGTGGACGAGTGCCAATGAGTGACATACTGCCTCCGAGTACGTTAAAGAATTGGGGTAATTCGTCGATGCTGGTTTTGCGAAGAATTTTACCGATTTTGGTAATGCGTGGATCATTCTTCATCTTAAACATAAAACCTTGCATTTCGTTTTGCTCTTGCAAATCCTTGAGACGTTCTTCGGCATTTTGATACATGGAGCGGAATTTGTAAATGTTGAAGAATTTGCCATTACGGCCAACGCGTTTTTGCTTGAAGATAATAGGTCCTGGATCTTCTAGATAAATCAATGGTGCGACAATAATACCAAAAAGAATACAAATCAGACATCCGACTAAGGCGCCTAGGATATCCATGAGTCGTTTAATGATTAATTCCCCATCGGTAAAGATACGAGGTGAAAGACGAATTACACTGGAGGTACCGAAGTCTTCGAGTTTAGTTTCAAGAGTTTCAATCGCAAAACTATCGATCGTGATTAGTGAATCGATCCCCATTTTACTAACTAGTTCGATTAATTCGCGGATCTTTTCGCGATCAGTATGAGCAACACTAAAAATTACAAAGTCGACCTGATGACGTTTGAGATATTCAATGGCCGGGGTGGTGAGCTCTTTTAAATCGTAAGCTTCGGCTGGATTAGTAATAGCTTCAGGAGTAAGTTTATTTTTGGTGAGGGGTTTTAATTTATAAAAAAGATCTTTACATTTACCAGAGAGTGAACTAACACCAATAATTTCACAATCTTCAGCGTCAAGTTTTTGGATTTTACTAATTACATTACGAAGGTTGCAACTATCAGTAAAAATTACAGTCTTTTTGGTATGATGTCCGAGGTATTCGCGTTTTAGAAAATGAATTAAATAAAGCGTAATAAAGGAAACTATGAAATTAACTGAGAAAAAAGTGCCGAAGAAGAGACGTGGAATACTGTTGCTCGTATGAGAGAGGTAAACGATGGCAGAGAAAATAATGGCCATAAACAGATTAGTGAGAAGAGCGGATTTAGCATGACGAAGAATACCACGTTTTTTAGTGTCAGGGTTGCTGTGATAAAAAGTAAAAACAATTAGATATGCAAGGAGAAGATAGAGGTAAATAGAGACGGTACGAATGTTGTAAAAGGCGATATCGTTAGGCTCCCAGCCGAAGCGATAAAAGTAGGTAATTAAAAAAGAAATGGTAATGGCAAAAAGATTAGCGGTAAATAACTCAACACGACGATGATTTGACATATTGAATTTATTGTAACATAAATATTCAGATTTAACAGAGAAAATAAAAAATTTACCCCTGTTAATGCTTATGATTGCAGAAAATATAAAATTATTTGCTAATAAAATATATCATATATGGGATATTTTGGTTTGGGTTAATTTTAAGATTTTTGGTGTTACAGGTAGAAATCAGGGGAGAAATTTAGTATAATCAAGGGAGAAAATTAATTGGATGGTGGGGAGAAGGCAAAATGGCAAGTATTTTTTCAAAAATTATTGCAGGTGAGATTCCATGTTACAAAATTTACGAGGATGAAAAGACCTTGGCTTTTTTGGATATTCACCCAGAAACCAAAGGTCACACCTTGGTGGTGCCGAAACTTGAAGTGGATAAACTTTACGATTTGCCGGATGATTATTATCTGGCGGTGATGAAAACCGTGAAGAAATTGGCTTCAAATATGGAGAAAGTTTTGGGGGAGAGGACTTTGATTAAAGTGATCGGTACGGATGTGCCACATGCGCATGTGCATCTGGTAACTTTTGATCCAAATTACAAATATGGCCAGGTGGTGGAAGTTTCCGAGGCGGAAATGGCTGAAATACGAGAAAAATTATTCTTAGAAAGTGAGGAGAAATAATGAAATTTGCTCCGGCATATAATCCGGCGGATTTTGAAGCGGATATCTACGCGGCTTGGGAAGCGGCGGGTAAGTTTTTGCCAAAAAAAGATGAAATTGAGGTGGATGGCAAGAAATCGAAACGCTATTCGATTGTAATGCCACCACCAAATGCGAACGGAAATTTGCATATTGGCCACGGTTTAACAGTGGCGGTGGAAGATTCTCTGACCCGCTATAACAGATTACGCGGACGCAGGACTTGGTACGTGCCAGGAGCGGACCATGCTGGTTTTGAAACTTGGGTGGTTTACGAACGTGAACTGGAAAAATCGGGTCGTTCCCGTTTTTCGATGAGTCGTGATGAAATTTATAGCGAAGTTTGGAATTTTGTACAGAGTAAACGCGGTGATATGGAACTGCAGTTGCGTGCGCTTGGAGCATCTTGTTCATGGCAGGACCTCACTTTTACCCTGGATGAAAATGTGGTGCGCCGTACTTATAAGACTTTCGAGCAGATGTGGAAGGATGGTCTGATTTATCGTGGTGAAAAATTAGTAAATTATTGTACGAAACATCAGACGGCTTTTGCGGATATTGAGGTGGAATACAAGGATGAAAAAGGCATTCTCTACGAGATTAAATATCCATTCGGGCCAGGCGTGGACAGTGACACTAAGGTGGAACTTCTAGATGAAAATGGTGAAGTCGAGAGAGTAATTGAGGGGGGTGTAGTGGTTTCAACTACGCGTCCAGAAACCTTATTCGGCGATACGGCGGTGGCGATTAACCCAAATGACAAGCGTTATGAATTTTTGCATGGTAAGACTTTAATTTTGCCGCTAACTGGTCGTGAAATTCCGGTAGTGTTGGATGAACACGCCGAGATGGGCTTCGGTACAGGGGTGGTGAAGATTACGCCAGCGCATGATAATGATGATTTTGAGGTGGGATTGCGACATGATCTACCGAGAATTCAGGTGATTGGATTTGATGGTAAGATGTTACCGGTCTGTGGTGAAGAAATTGCTGGGCTGACGGTAGAAGAAGCCCGCAAGAAGACGGTAAAAATGCTAAAGGATGCGGGCTTACTGGTCGGCGAAAAGAAAATGCAACATTCTGTAGCGCACTGCTATAAGTGTGGTACAGTGATTGAGCCAATGCTAAAAGAGCAGTGGTTTATTGATACTTCGAAGCTAGCAAAGATGGCGATTGAACGCTTAAATAATAATGAAATTAAGTTTTATCCAGAGAATAAGCAGAAAGTTTTGATTAATTATTTCGAGGGATTGAAAGACTGGAATATTTCACGTCAGATTCCTTGGGGGATTGCAATTCCGATGTTCCACAAGATTGATCCGAACGCGGAAGGTGAAGAATGGGTGTTCGATACTAGAACACATCTGTTTGAGATCGAAATTGGGGGTGTAAAATATCGTCGTGATGAGGATACTTTTGATACGTGGTTCTCTTCCTCGCACTGGCCAATTGTTTGTACGAACTGGGAAGAGGGTTTCAAAAATGAATTCTATCCACTAAATGTGATGGAAACCGGAGCAGATATTTTGTTTGCTTGGGTGGCCAGAATGATTATGATGGGGGTTTACGTGACAGGTGAAGTGCCATTCCGTGAAGTGTATTTACATGGCTTAGTGCTAGACGCTAAGGGTAAGAAGATGTCGAAGTCTAAGGGTAATGTGATTAACCCGATGGAGATGATTGAAAAATATGGTTCAGACGCTTTCCGTATGGGGATTTTGCGTGGTCGTTCAGCGGGATTAAACCAAGCTTTTTCGGAAAATTCGGTGATTTCGAGCCGTAATCTTTGTAATAAATTGTGGAATGTTTCACGGTTCGTGCAAGGAATGGTGGATGAATCTGCAGTGGATTTAACAGAGACAAGCGTTGTAGAATATACAACGGAAAATGCGGGTGAAGACTGGATTTGTCATGAAATTAACCGGGCTAGCTCGATGCTTGAACAGGCGATGAGCGAATATCGTTTCTCTGAGGCGGTGGAAATTGTCTATAGTTTAGTTTGGGATAAATACGCGGATTGGTTCCTAGAGAGTCAGAAGATTTTTAAGAATATTCCTTTACTTAAGAAGACTTTAGAAAATGTTTTGATGATGATGCATCCTTTTGCGCCTTTCGTAACAGAGGTGATTTGGCAAAATCTTTCTTGGACTTCTGGTATGGTGATCGACGCGGGTTGGCCTGAAATTATGAAATATGATGAGATTTCAGCGATGAATTTTGAACGGATGATTGAGGTGGTGACGAAGATTCGTGCGACGAACAATTCCCTGTCGCTTCTAAATAATAATAAGAAATTCGGCTTACTCTTCGGTGAAGATGTAATGGCGATCGAAAATACTTTGCTTTTGAAATTCTTATCACACGCGCCTTATATTTCCTCGACTAATGGTACGCCGAGAGGTTTGAAATTAGCGATTGCAAACCACGAATTATACCTCGATGTGACAGCTGAGGTGGTAGCTAAGTATAAGGATGAACTGACGGAGAAGATTTTAGCAGTAGGTCGAGAACTCGATGGATTAAATTCGCGCATGATGAATCCAAGTTATGTGGAAAGAGCTCCGGCGGAATTAGTAAGAGAGACGCGTAATCTGATCGCAGAAAAAGAAAAACTGATCGAAGAAATGAAGATGCAGCTAAATGTGATCTAATGAGTTCGATGATTCCCTGCTAAATATCAGAGGTAGATGTAATTTACTTAGAGAAAAACTTCGGTGATAAGCCGAAGTTTTTCGTGGTATTCAATATAAAAGCTGAGAGTTAAGTTTAATGATTGTTTGACTCAGAGGCTATAAAATAAGCTTAATGCGCGTTTATGGCTATAAAAGCAAAATAAGTAGTGTAATTCCCTGTTAGTTTATAGTTTTATAGAGGAATATTAGCATCCTTGATAGAATTTTAATGATATATTTAGCCTTATTTTAACATCCTAGATATAATTTTCACGTAAAATTTAGCTTACTTTTAGCATCCTAAAAAGAAGTATTTTTTATTTTATAAAATTTAGACACAAAAATACTATGCGCTATTTTAAGGTTATAATATTCCCTCTCCATGTGAAAAAATGGCGTGAAAATACTATGCTTCCCTGTTAAGCACATGAAAAATCTTGTACAGTGTAAAATACTAATGTTTAATGCTTGACAAATAAGCATAAACATTTCCTAATAAGGTACTGATCTGTTTTTTTATAACCCAATTACCGAGGCGCTATCGTATTTAAAATTATGTGTTCCGTTTTAAAAATTCGATAATTGTTATGTCTATATTAGCGTGAGCGGGTTGCTAAGTCAAGTGGGTTCTAAATATAGGGAAGAATTGAAATAAACTTATGCACTTTCTGGAAAAGTCGGGGGAATAATGGTGGAAAAGATTGATATTGATATTATGGGATTAGATTGGATAAGGGAATTAATGCAAAAAATGCACGGGTTGGGATATTCGGGCTTGGATCTGATTATTGGTTCAGGATGTATAGGAATTTTCTGGAAGGGAACTAGTGCAATAAATGCACGGGTTGGACGGATAATGTTTTGAAGTTGATTGGAATATATTGAGGCGAGGATGGAAAAGGGAAGAAGGTTATGTTAAAATGTGGTTGTGGCATATATTAGAAAGTTTAAGACAGGTTCCGGTGCGACTGGTGTACAAGTTTGCTATAAAGAGCATGGCAAGGTTGTGAAGCTGGTTCATGTGGGTTCAAGTAGCTCAGAGCTCGGACTAATGAAACTTCTAAGAAAGGCCCAAGATATTATCGATGCAGGGAAGCGCAGGCTTTTCTGATCAGATTACAAAATTAAGGTTATTTTTGATTGATTTTTAAATTTGTTTGAAGAGCAATTTAACAGGTGCGGTTAAAAATAACTAAATTTGGTTTATTTTTGATGGATTGCCGTCAGAAATTTATAATTAGCCACTATATAGAGGTTTTATTTTGATGTACTTCTTTTGATTTTATCAGTACTGGATTTGGCCTTTGGGGTAGTTTTCTGACTTAGACTGGTTTAGTCTTCTGAGTAGTTTTATTTTGACTTAGATTTTTAGTTTTTACGAATTTTGTTTATGCTTGAAAAATTTAAATTTATTGATATGATTTGAATTAGCTTGAATTATTATTCGACAGAGAAACGTTGGTTTAGTACATTAGGAGGTTGAAATGAAAATCATGGAAACAAGTGCAAGATTGTTGAATCCATTTTTGGATGAGCTTTCGGATGAATTTTATCTGCAAATGTTGTTAAGACATGTAGAAAAATGTGGCAGAATCTGTTATCTGAGTGAGCCGAAGGATCCGGAGGGAAGCACGGAGAAGTTTGTTCGGATGCTGATCAAAAATGGGCATGAGTCACCATTGGAGCATGGAAGTTGTACGTTCAAAATTGTGACGGATCGGGCAATTTCACAGGAAATTGTGAGACATCGTTTGGCGTCTTATTCTCAAGAACCTACGAGATATTGTAATTATGCGAACGGAAAATTTGCAAGGGAAATTACAGTGATTGAGTCGAGTGGTTTGGCGGAAAAAGAGGCGAGGGAATGGCTGAATTTAATGGAGATGTCGGAGAGGACGTACCTACATCAAATTGATGCTGGCGTGAAGCCGGAAAAGGCGCGGGATGTGTTGCCGCTTTGCTTGAAAATGGAACTAATGATGACGGCAAATTTTAGAGAATGGCGACATTTTTTGAAATTACGTGGTTCAAGGATGGCGCATCCGGAGATTCGGAAGTTAGCCAGACAAATTTATGAAGTTTTTCAGCGGGCGATTCCGGTACTGGTGGAAGATATTGAAATTTTTCATGATGATGCTGAATAATTTTGAAGGTATTTTTTTCTAAAAAATAATTACCATTGAGTAGAATTTTGTTCAACCAAAAAGACTCGCGGAGGACGAGTCTTTTTTACGTGCTGAATTTTCTCGGAGGGTGAGAGAGGAGAGAGGGAATTATCGGACAACTTCGGATGGGAAGTTGGGATTTTCGTTAAATAAAATCGATTGTTTAGACGGAAATGGATAGGGAATTAGGGAGCGGCTTTGTAGGTGAAGTACCCTGGTTTACCATTGCTTGGATCATCTATACGAGCATAAGTAGAGTAATTATGGTAATTGCTTTGATGAGTGCCGGCACCACCGACTAGCTTAGGAGCTAGATAGAACATACGTTCGGTTGGACTATAATAGGTAGCTCCAGCTGTAGGAGGAACAAATTTTTCTGATGTATAGATAGTAGTTAATTCTGGCATGTCATAGAATGCACCATACATATTATTAGCCCCAGAAGTATCAAATCCAGGTATAGAGATGGTAACAACTTTTCTCATATCATAGAAGGTATAATACATACTCTTAAGAGCGTTGGTTGTTTTTACATGGCTTAAGTCTAATTCAGTAAGAAGTTGGGAGCTAGCAAACATATAATTAATATTTTCGGCTTTTTCAAGATTAAAATTATCGATGTTTAAACTTTTAAATTTATTATTTTCAAACATGTTTTTAAAAATAGTGACATTTTGCGTATTAAAGCTAGATAGGTTAATATTTCCAGCATAGCAACTACTGAGCATATAAGTCATGTCTGTTACATTTTCGGTAGTAAGTGGCAGATTAAGCGTGTAGTCAGATGGCAATGAAGTGAGACCGGAGAATGCACGCTCCATAGTGGTAACCTTCGAGGTATTAAATGGGTTCGGTATAATTAAATCGACGACTGGAACACTATCAAAGAATGAAACAAGTGAGGTAACTTCTGGAAGACCTACAAAATTAGTGAGGTCGGCTTTTCTGATTTTAGCTGCCCTAAACATATTAACTACGTTGGTTACTTTTTCGGTATTAAAATCTACACCAAAGATGGCCTCTTGATTAGGTTTTTGTTCAAATGCTTGATCGAACATACTTTCCATATTAGTAACGTTTCTGGTATTTAAATTAAAAACTTGTGAATCTTGCATGTTTCTTGCTTTATAGAACATAAAGCTCATATCGGTTACA
>CAUUCN010000021.1:0-14919 GCA_963543945.1 uncultured Candidatus Saccharibacteria bacterium | reverse complement strand
TGCTCACGCGCCAGCAAGGGGGGAAGTTCGTCTTGCGCATTGAAGACACCGACCAAAGCCGTTTCGTGGAAGGCGCTGCCGAACTAGTTTTCGATACTCTTAAATGGCTCGGACTAAACTGGGATGAAGGTCCAATGGTGGGCGGTCCAGACGAACCTTATTATCAAACCGAGCGCAAAGATATTTATCTGACTTGGGCCAAAAAACTGCTTGAAAAAGGTCTCGCCTACGCTGATGATACACCTTCCGAAAAAATCGAAGAGTACAAAAAACTCGACAACGAGCAAAAAATTCCTTATCTTTACCGCAACCATCGCCCAGCCAATCCGCCAGATTGGCGTGAAGGTCTGCCAATTCGCTTCAAAACTACCCCAAAGCATTACGAGTGGCACGATGAAGTCATGGGTGACATGCAAACCGGCCCAGAAGTCCTCGATGATATTATTTTGATCAAAAAAGACGGTCTTCCTACTTATAATTTTGCCCACATCGTCGACGACACTTTGATGAAAATTACCTACATTACCCGTGGTGTCGAGTATCTCTCTAGTACCCCAAATTATCTGGCCCTCTACGACGCCTTAGAATTACCTCGTCATCTTTTCGTCTCGATGCCACACATTCTGGCTCCTACCGGTAACAAAAAGCTCGGTAAACGCGATGGCGCCAAATCCGTCACCGAATATCGTGATGATGGTTTTCTGCCGGAAGCCATGCTAAACTACCTCGCCTGTCTCGGCTGGAATGACGGCACTGAACAAGAAATTTACTCAATCGATGAAATGATTGAAAAATTTAAAATTTCCCGCATTCAAAATTCCGGCGCTCGTTTCGACGAGACTAAGATTCTCTGGATGAACGGTCAATGGATTCGTAAAATTGCCGACGAACAGGGAATTGATGCGCTCTACGCCAAAACTTGTCTCACTTCTGGTTCTGAAGATTTTTCTCGCTACCAAATTTTCAAACCACTGAATTTCTGGCCAGAATCCGCCAATCAAGAGACTGACGAGTACAAAAAATCTGTGCTCAGTATTATTTATGACCGCTTGAAGACTCTTTCCGATCTCCGTACTATGACCACCTACTTCTTCGAAGAGCCAATTATCGACCTTGATTTAATTTACAATAATAAATTCCTCAAGAAACTTTCCGAGACCGAATATCGTGACCTACTTAAGCTCACTATCGAAAAGCTCAACGAAGTCGAAGAAGAGGCTTGGACCGACGATAATTTGCAAGCGAAACTTAATGAGTTACTTGCTGCCACCGGCAAAAAACCTGCTGAATATTTCAGCTTGATTCGTATTGCGGTTAGCTTTGCGCCATTTAGTCCAGCACTGCATCAAACCTTGCGTGTGCTTGGTAAAAACCGCACCCTGGCCCGTTTGAACCGCGTTCATACAGCAATCTCTCACGACTAAACATCTTTACAAGCCTCAAAGGCTTTGCCATAATAGTAGAAAAGGAGTCGTTTATGGCAAAATTTTATCAAAATGCGGGGGAACCAAACAGTAAAATGAACTGGGTTTCCGAAAGAGATAACCCCGACACCACGAACGATTCCTGGGATTCTGGCGCCTTCCAAAAAGATTTGCCAGACCACTATCAAAATTACGAAGAAAATGATCCATCCGATGACGATCACCTCGAAGACGAGGGCGACGAAAATGATCTCGGCGACATGTCCGACGAGGAATTCCGTTTGCGTAATCGCACTACCAACTCCGACACCGACCCACATCTTTTTGACCCAATTGATGATTGTGAATGGAACGACGCCAGCTTCGACTGCGATTAAGACTAAGTCACCAACTCGCTGCGCCCTTAGGCTATCGCAACCATTTCTTATGTCACACTATTGCATAACCTATCTAAACTCTTGCGGCCATATAAGAAAAATGTTATTATTATTTCACGGTTCCGTCGTCTAGTGGTCCAGGACGTCTGGTTCTCATCCAGAAAATCGCGGGTTCGAACCCCGCCGGAATCACCATTTTAAGAAAAGGCATTTATGTCTTTTTTTTGTTTTATAATGAAATTATGCAAACACCGATACTACATGGCGAATTCATCTATAAAAATGTAAAATATCACACAAATTTTTATAGTTTAATCGAGCAAGAAATTCCCAATTTACCTTGGTCACAAGTTTATATTATCGGTAATTTAAACAACCAGATTCCTATCGTAAAATACACCCACGCCTCAGACAATCTTCCGGGTGGAGGAGTAAAACCTCATGAACCCATCTTTCAAACTATTAATCGCGAAGCAAAAGAAGAGTTAAATATGGCCGTCAAATCCTGGTTTCCGCTCGGCTATCAAAGAGTTTATGACGACCAGGGAAATGAAGGTTTTCAACTTCGCGTCTATGCCGAACTCGAAAAGCTCGGTGAATTTACAAATGACCCAGACGGCTCCGTGATTGGTTATGAATTAATCAATATCGGAAAATTAAATGATCATATTCATTACGGAGAAATTGGCGATTTTTTCATAAATCAGACTAAGCATCTGTATAGATAATTTGTTCAGACACTAAGGTTTGCGCGTAAAGTAACCATGTACTCCCGGTCGATCGACACGAAGCCAAGTTTTATCTGCATTGGACGGATAAGTAAGATATGAGCCATTACCACCGCGAAGCTTATAACGATATGCAAACATATCAGAAGAATCTGTTAGGTTGCTAGTATCAAAATCATTATTTACATATATTTTTTCCAATTTATCAGAACCTCTTGAATCATAATCTAAACCAAATATATTCGAAAAATCAGTCACATTTTTAGTATTAAAATTAGAAATATCCAATGTGACTAGATTTAGCATTTCATAAAACATCCTATTCATATCTGTAACTTTTTCAGTGTTAAAATTAGATATATTTAAAGTTACAAGATTAGCCACCTTACAGAACATATATCTCATATTCGTTACATTGCTAGTGTCAAAATTAGAAATATTAAGACTATTCATATTGTTCCAACTAAACATTTCGCTCATATTAGTAACCCTACTGGTATCAAAATGAGACAAATCAATTACATTTATTTTAAACATAACCGAAAACATTTCACTCATATTGGTTACTTTACTAGTATTGAAACTTGAAACATCGAGTGATATTAAATTTTTCATACCCTTAAACATCTGGTTCATATTAATTACATTTTTAGTATTAAACTGCAAAAGATCTAGGGATGGAATATTTTCAACATAGCTAAACATCTTACTCATATCGGTTACATTTTGAGTATTAAAACTGGAAAGATTTAAATTAGTCACTTTACTCATTCCACTAAACATCCCGCTCATATTTGTTACATTTTGAGTATTAAAATTAGAAAGGTCAAGCGATGTTAACTCCTTGACACCTCTAAACATTTCGCTCATATTTGTTACTCTCTCCGTGTTAAAACCGGAAAGATCCAATTCTGTAAGTTTGGTAAAATTCATAAACATTCGAGAAGAATTCGAATTTAGATATATCTTATCAATTGGAGCCCAGTAATAGACGGCTCCGTTTGTTTCATTAAACCAAGCTTTAATTTCATAATCCGACAACTCACTATCCTCTATGTTTAATGCATTTGACGGAATTTCTGAATACGCTACATTACTCCTTTTAAAAGCCTTCGTTTTTTCTTTATCGCTTATAAAGTCTGGCCAAACACCAAATAACTGGTTTCGATTGACCCAGTACATTCTTCTAATAAATTCCGGTCCTTCCATCATTACTGCTTCTTTTTCATACGGGTTCGTTACCACCGAAAAAATCAGCTTATTATCGTAGCTGCCACTTTCAATATTCTGGCCTAGCTTCATGCCGATATTTAATCCACGCACGTCATTACCATTAGTCTTTTCTGTGGTCTGAAAAATATTCGTTGGCGTCGCCAGTGACGGAATTGGATTATAATTAGTTTCATTTGAAGTTTTAAAACCCCAAGTATTTACCGGCAAATTCAGAATACTACTAGCTCCCGTAATCGAATCAATCTTCGCCCCGCTCGTCGACCCCAAATTCACCAGAGCCGTCTCATTAGTTTCCGTATTTAGCGTCGCCGTGTAGCCAGTTTTATTTGTCGTATTTATCGTTAAATTTAGTGGCAATTCTGTAGTGCCATTCACGGAATTGATCACCTGATTGCCGTTCACATTCACCGCCGCATTATCCACTGAAACAGATAAGGTAGGCGTCCGCACAGCAAAAACTGCAGCAGAATTAAGATTAAAAATAAAAATTGATAAACAAAGTCCTAATAGAAAAGTAAAGTTCCTTCGAAAATTTACCCACAAAAAATTATGAGAGAAAGTGATTTTTGGCATGTCTCTATTTTACCATAAGCAAAATCAAAAATCAGCAAAAAATCAGCAAAAACTTAGTATTAAAATTATTTTTTGAAACCTTACTTCACCAAGCAACGCACCAAAGCGCCATCCACCTGCCAACTACTACCTTGATCAGAATTATTTCCCCAAATACTCATGCGGTGCGCCCAATTTGCAGGACCCGCCGTCGAGCTCCAATATAGACCATTTGAATTAATGCCGATCAAATTTCGCTCATGCACATAACCTGGTGTTATAAAATTCAATGGCGTACCACGTAGATTTGCCACATTACCATCATAGCGATTTAATAAAGTCAAATATTCACTCCTACTACCGCCATAAGATAATCGCCAACCGCTTGGACAAACCGAACTTGATGCGTCTACACCTTCCGGAATATTCCTACCGCCCATACCCGCCGTTGCCGTAAACCAGTTATAATAAGCTCCATCCTGCGGCCTACTTGAATTATAGTAAACCATCGGCAAGACCGTAGACGAACCATAAGCATTAGCCACATTCAGATTTGATGCCGGTACTGTAAAATTTGCGGAAACGTCTGAATCTACTGGCGTCAAAGTTTTATTCACTAATCGTAAATTCTGCGTCATCCAACATTTATTATCCTTTAGCTTCGCAACCGTATAGGTATTCCCATCGCGCACATCCACTAATGTTGCAACTTCATGCAAGTTTGAATTAGCACAAACCCCGGCATCTACATTTTGCATTATCGAAAGGGAAGAAATCGTCCTCTTATTCACATTGGTAAAATACCCCCTCACGCCAGGTCTGTCAATTTTCAGCCATTCAATCCCAGCTTGTGATGGGTTAGCTTCAAACGACCCCTCACCGCCCCTAAGTTTAGTCCTTCCAGCAAACATATTAAAAGATTCCGTCACCTTCGAAGTATCAAAATCCGCCGAAACATAAACCCGTTCCAGCTTATCTCCACCAGGGCAAGTAAAGCTATCGCCTTTAAAATCCACCAAGCCAAAAAGTTCAATAATTTTTGTCACCTTAGAGGTATTAAAGTTCGACAAATCTAGCTCTTTTAGACTACAGGTCGAGGCGAACATACTCCCCATATTGATTACATTATTTGTCTTAAATTTCTCACCAAATTTTATTGCCTTCAATGCATACATATTTCTAAACATATGATTCATATCCGTCACGTTTTGCGTATTAAATTTCGCTAAATCTAGATATTCCAGATTGTTTGCGTCCAGAAATATATGACTCATGCTCACTACATTACTTGTATCAAAATTATTGCCAAAATTAAGCGTTTTTAGTCCAATCGCAGCATAAAACATCCCCGTCATATCTTTTAACTTTGGCGTACTAAAACTTGAAAGATCAAGGCTTTTCATCGAATGGAGACTTCTGAACATGTATGTCATATTTTCCACCCGACTTGTATCAAATCCCGAAAGTTCCAATTCCGTAAGTTTAGTAAAGTGCATAAACATGCGAGAAGCATTCTGATTTAAATAGATTTTTTCAATCGGCGCCCAATAGTACATCACGCCTTCTGCCACATCAAACCAAACTTTAATTTCATAGTCGGACGACGCATTATCTTCAACATTCACCGCATTGGCCGGAACCGCCGCCGGAGCTACATGACTTCTTCTGAAAGCCCGTACATTTTCTTTCTTGCCCATATTTTCGTTCCACACATCGTAGGTTTGATTAGTGTCAAGCGCGGTCACTTTTTGAATAAAATCTGGCCCGGCCGTTAATACCGCTTCCTTTTCATATGGATTTGTCACCACCGAAAACACTAACTTATTTACGTAACGACCACTTTCCAAATTCTGACTCAAGTTCATCCCCACGTTAATTACTCGCGAATCTAAACCATCAGTTTTTCCACTAGTATTAATTAAATTAGCCGGATTACCCACTCCCGGAATCGGACTATAGGTAGTTTCTGTACTTAATTTATATCCCCAAGAATTTGTCGGAAAATTCGCTAAACCTAATGGGCTCGTAATCGAATTAATTTTAGCGTTATTAGTCGAACTCGCATTAACCAAAGCAGTTTCACTGGTTTCAGCACTCATGGTTGCCGTATAGCCGGTACGATGATTCGTTTGTACGGTCAAATTTACCGGAATTTCCGTGGTTTTATTCGTCGAATTTAAAACTGCATTACCGTTCACCGAATTTAAAGCATTAGTAGATACGGAAATACTCGGAACATAAAGCGCAGAGGCATTTTCAACTAAAAATAAGCACCCCCCCGAGACCTAAAATACAAAGAAAAATTGCAGTCAAAAAACTAGCAAAATCATAATTATTGAAAGCCATTTTCCTTTTCATACTCCAACTATTTTACCATAAAGGGAATCAAAAACCCTCTCAAAAATTTCTTTCAATCGCCATACGCTCGAATTTTTGATTCGACTTCCTACCCTAACCGCTCAAGTGCAATACCTTGAGATATTAACTCAGGGTTTTTCTTTACATACTCTATTTTCGATGTTATAATATAACCCATGAAAAAGCTTCCAATCGTCGCCCTTATCGGCCAAACTAATGCTGGTAAATCCAGTCTCCTAAATCGCATGGCACATAAAAATATTGCCATTGTAGCTCGTGAGGCCGGTACTACTCGTGACAGTGTGGTAGCGACTATTGATCAAGCTTTTACTCTTATCGATACTGCTGGTTTGAAAAATCCTGAAGATGATTTCGAAGCTTCCATCCAGGATCAAATCGAGGATGCCATTGACTCGGCAGACTTAATTTTGCTTACTGTCGATTCTACCAAATACCCAGATTTCCGCGACAAAGATATTGCCCGCATGGCACTCAAATCTCGCAAGCCAGTACTTTTAGTACTCAATAAATCGGACCTCAAAGAGTCCCTACCTTTTACCGAATATATCAAATTTGGTATAAAAGCAGACGAAACCTATCAAACTTCTGCCACTACCGGACAGGGAATTAAAGACCTCAAATCCCGTATTTATCGCGAATTAAATTCCTATCCAAACACCAGCGAGCTTGACCCCGAAGAAAAAACCGAAACCGCCATTAAGGTAGCTCTCATCGGCCGTCCAAACGTTGGTAAATCCAGCCTCTTCAATCGCCTTGGCCAAAAACAGCAAGCTATCACCAGCTCCAAGCAGGGAACCACGCGCGATATTAATCGCCTTGAGCTTAAATTTAAAGGCCAAACCATTGAATTCCTCGACACTGCTGGTCTCCGTAAACCGGGCAAACGTGAAGTTGGCATTGAAAAATTTTCTGCCATTCGCACTCTTTCCGCCATTGAAGAATCCGATATCTGTCTCTTACTCGTTGATTCCACCGAACCACATTCTAAGCTCGATCAATCCCTCGCTGGCCAAATCATTGAAGCCGGTAAAAGTGTAATTTTAGTTATCACGAAAGCCGACCTCCTCGACAATTCCACCCCTGTAGTTTCTACTATTTCTGATAAATCTAAGCCAACGGAACTTTCTCAAATTGACAATATTCTTGATAACTTAGAGCACGATTTTAATTTCTTGTCTTTCGCTCCAGTGATTATTACCAGTTCCGAAACCGGCAAAAATGTCACTAAATTATTTGAACTTATTACCGAAGTCGACCTAGCTCGTCACACCGAACTTAAAACTTCTGAACTAAATAAAGTTTTGAATGAAGCTGTAATTTCACATCCTCCAGCTGGATTAAAAAATACTCATCCAAAACTCCAATACATCACTCAGACCGACACCTGCCCACCATGGTTTGTCATTCATGGTCGCGAAATGGAACTACTGCACTGGTCTTACAAACGCTATCTCGAACGTTGCATTCGTGAGAAATTCCCATTCCTCGGCACCCCACTAAAGTTCTCCTTCCATAATGACCGCAAGAATGGACCACGCAAATCCATCAATCGTACCAAAGATTTACTTTAAATAAATATCTCATATATGAGATAATCACAAAAATGTCAAATCCTCACTCTAAGAATCCGAAAAGCCTTAAGTATCAAAATCTTAAGGGCCAAAACCTCAAAAATCCTGCGCCTACGAAAGCGCTTCGCATTGCTATTTTTACCGACGTTTTTCTCGGCATTCCCGGTGGGATTCCATCCTCAATTCGTGCTCAAAAAATCGCTCTGGAGTCGCTTGGTCACCAAGTTATCATTTTTTGCCCCGGCACCAAGCAGGATTTTGAAAACCCTCTTTCCAAATTTGGCGCTAATCATGACCCAAATATTATTCTTGTGCCTACCGCCAAGTTTCTAGTCAATGGCGCCCCTTTTTCCAAATGGACTAAATATGTCACGCGCTTTATTGAAGAAAAATATCCCAACCTTGCCGGATCTTTTGATCTTTTTCACATTCACTATGAAGCTACCACCAGTATGGCCGGCCTCTTACTTGCCAAAAAATATCACATCAAAGTCGTTCAAACCATGCACGGCCGCGAAGATATGGCTATCGCCATTAATGTGCCACATCCCTTCAAAACTCTAGCTGCTACTGGAATCAACTTAATTCATCGCACTACCCTAAAATCAATCTCTAAAAAATCACCCCAGCTAGATTACCAAAATCCAGAGCTAAAAAAATCACCAGACCTCAACTATCAGAACGCCGAAATCAAAAATCTCGCTCCCACTATCGCACGTCGTGAGATGTGGCAAATGATGACTCGCCAAGCCAATCTGGCCGACCAGGTAATCACCCCCTCCGCCCATTTTGCCAAAAAACTTCGACTTTTTGGTGTCACTCGCCCAATTTCTGTCATCTCGAATGGCATCAATGACCAGGAAATTGCAAATTTCACCCCCCAAATCCGCACTTACCAGAATCACGAATCACTTCGTATTCTCTGGTTTTCTCGCCTCTCCAAGGAAAAGCGTATTTTACCATTTTTAGAATCACTCAAACTCGCCCAGGAACTTGAGCCAAATTTCCGTTTTGTTTTTACTATTATTGGCGATGGTAACCAGATGTCAAAAGTGCGAAAATTCTGTAAAAAACACTTCGACGAAGCATCTATTAAAATTCTCGGTACCATCCCACACCAAGAAATCCTCCAAAAATACACCAAAGACCAACATCTTTCCGTCATCAATTCCTACCAGTTCGACACCCAAGGTATCACCATTTTAGAAGCCGCCGCTTGCAATCTTCCAGTTATTTATGCCGACCCCGACATGACCGAAATCATACCAAATCACGGTGGCCTCTGCGCCAAATCACCAACACCTCGCGCCATGGCGGAACTTTTACTTAAAATCCACCGTCAACCAGAAATTATTCAAAAACTCAGCCAAAATCTGGCCGCTAGTGAAAAGACCTATCTTCAATCTCATCAAATCGAAAAGCTCCTTAAACTTTACCGTAAATTATCTTAATACCCCACTTTAATCTATCCTCAAAAATACACATCCAGATTCACCACTACCCCCATTTTATCTTGAATTTTTAGAAAAATATGTAATAATTAGCCTAATAGAGGACGCACCTCTATTCTTGGACCTCAAAAATCCAAGCCCCACCCCACAGAAATACCCGAAACGTATTTCTTGTACCTTAAAAAGGAGATAGTTATGAGTGAAATTAAAAGTATACTCAGTGCTCAAACAAGTCTTAAGGAGAAGACCTCTGGCAGCATCTCAAGTTCAGAACCTGTGGCTTATATTTCCACTGAACTCAAGGAAAAATATTATGTTATCGATACTAATATTATTATCGACAACCCCGATATTATTCCCACCAAACGCGGATTTAAGAAATTAGCTATTAAAAATATCGACCTGAAAAACTCATGCATCGTTGTACCTGACACTGTACTTCATGAATTAAAAAGCTTCCGCAACGAAGCTACCGAGCGCGGCTTTATCGCCGGTAAGGTGATTCACCGTATCGACGAGCTTCAGCAATCGGTTCTAGATAATCAGGACAAGCTCGGTTATGACGCTCGCATCAATATTGGCAACCAGATCGCCTTCAAAAACTGCAGCCGTGCTTTTATGGTTATTAAAAGTACTGAATCTGCCACTGTTACCTGGGATTTCGAGCCCGTCAACATGGATGAACAAATCTTCTTACAGACTCTAAGTTTAGCCTCCTGCTTAACAAACACTAGACGAGGAAGAGAGCAGGTCGATGCCTTAAACAGATTAGTTCGTTTAGTAACCAATGATAAGGAAATGCGTGTTTGCGCCGTGGCACATAACATTAAAACCCTACCACTGGAAACCGAACCTAAGTTTAAGTTCACCGGTCGACGCAAATGCGTAATTCCACCCGACCTCTATAGTCACTTCGTCCAAAAAGGTGGCTTCATCCCCTTAGAAGAATGGGAGGAACGTATGCCAGATGAGCCCACCTTGGTTCCCAACGAGTTCATTGAATTCAGTTGCGAAGATAGTATCGGTGATGAAATCTACGGGAAAAGTAAGGGTGAATTTTGGAATATCGGCCGCTTAGATGTTAGTGGAGATGAAGATAAAATCGTCCACCTTAATAGCTACCTAAATAGCAAACAGAAACCCTTCCTGAAAGCCAAAACACCTGGTCAAGCCATGTATTTAGACTCTATCTATAATAAGAATATTGATATGATTCTAGTTTCTGGCTGTCCTGGTACCGGAAAAACTTTTATTGCCGCCATTGAAGGAATGAAGCAAGTTCAAAAAGGTGACTACAATATCGTTTCCGTTGTTGCTTCAGAAGTTCGTGGTGATGATGGCGTTGGTACTTTGCCAGGAGACTTGGAAGAAAAAATGTCTATCAAGTCTGCCAATATTATCAATGCATTGTTAATTTATCATGAAATTTACGATGACGACCCCTGCAATAATAGCACTCTAATCGATCAGCCGCATGAAGAAATCACGCATCAATCTTATATTCATGATAAAAATTGGATCTATGAAGATAATGACGAGTATACTATGATCGACAAAAAAGAGACTTTTACTTGCCGAACTAGCAAAAAGAGGAAACATGAAGAGAAGAATAAAAGTAAGAATAAGTATTCTGAAAAATCATCTAGCCCTCAACCTCGTGTCAAGCAGCAGCGTCTAGAAGACAAAGCTAATCTGTCCTATCAAAAATCCTTCCGCTCTATTCCGATTTTCTATATCAAAGGAAAGAGTTTTCAGAATGATTTTATCATTGTCGACGAAGCTCAAGATATGACCAATGAACAGATGCTGTCTGCCATGACTCGTATCGGAGAGGGATCTAAAATGATCTTCACAGGCGACGAAAGTCAACCTCATCCCTACGCTAAAGGTGTCAACAAAAATCACAACGGTATTCTTTATGCGCGCCGAGCCTTAAAGGGTATTCCTCGCGCAGCTCAGATTTTTATGAATGAAAACGACATCGTCAGAAGCTCCATTATTGGACAGATCCTCGATAATTTGAAACCTCTTGGACTAGACTGGGAGAGCGACAATGATTATATTGAGGATTAATCTAGCTACATAATGTTCATTTCATCAAAACTATTCCTTAATCTTTTCGAATCCGTCACCACCCGTGGCGGCTTTTTCTTGACCTCAAAAATTTGCTATAATATTTCCATGAAACTTATTGTCGGACTTGGAAATCCTGGAAATGAATACAACCTTACCCGCCATAATTTTGGCTTTTTGGCTCTCGATTTTTACTTTAAAACCCGCGGACTTGAGTTTGAAAAATCCGAAAAATTCCACGCCAAGTGGCAAAAATCTGGTCAAACTATCTTTATTGAACCTCAAACCTACTATAATGACGTCGGTTCTAGTATTCAGGAATTCATGAACTATTATAAAATTCCACTTTCTAACCTCCTGATTTTATGTGATGATTTTAATCTCGATTTTGGCACACTTCGCTATCGTGAAAAGGGAACTGATGGCGGTAATAATGGCCTCAAATCTACCATTCGCTCATTAAATACCACCGATTTCAAGCGCCTCCGTCTTGGCACCGCAAATAACGATTTACGCAAAAAGATGGGTGATGTCGATTTTGTGCTTGGCCGTTTCACTCCAGAAGAGCGCGAAAAACTCCCAGAAATCCTCACCGATATCGCGAAACGCATTGACGATTTTATTCAAGAATAACACCCCGATAATATCCTCAGTAGTGGAATCAGAATTGCCCATCATGCCACCTCAAGAATTTATCTAGATTTATGACTTATTTTTCGTTGCCAAACTTTTCTGAATTCTACTCTGAATATTAAAGTTTATTTTCCAAAGCATGCGTCCGAACAACACACGCTCCTCTCTGGTAAACCCCTCAAAAATCTCACTGATAAACTTTTTCTGCTCCATTTCAATATAGCTCGCCACGAATCTCCCCTCACCGAAAAAATCTAGCTGCAAATATCGCCGATTTTGTGGATTTAGCGCCTTTTTAATAAATTCACGCTCTTCCAGGTGATTTATTGCTCGGCACAAGCTAGTCTCGCCAATCAAACTACATTCTAAAATCTCATTCAAATTCCGCTCAATCTGATTATTTTTGAGATAGCTCATAATCTTCACTTCAGTCAAATTCAACTCAAAACGCTTCGCCACCGTCATCGTATGCAAGCGCCGCATTTTCTCCATCCGCGCGAAAATGTTCATCGTATCAATCCAAGTAATTGTCTTCGGTAACTGAAATTTTTCTACACACATAACATCCACTCATTATTACCTAACGGTTTCACTAATCCTTTCATCTGGAGATTAAAAATTGTCACACTAAAATCTGAGACCGAAAAATCCTTCTTCTGCTGTATTTGGGCCAGAATTTCTTCTCCCATTTTTATACCTCTAAGCATCACCGAAACCATCAAAGCTTCGTTCTCCGTACTACACATTTCCTTAATCTGTTTTAAACTCTCCCTTGGTTTACGGATTTTTAGCCCTAACTCATCCAATAATTCGTCCACCTCGGTAAAAGCTACCGCACCACGTCCCAACAACCGATTACAGCCCAGGGAATTACTACGACTCACATCCCCTGGCACCGCATACACAATCACACCCTGCTCCATGGCATGATGTGCCGTATTAAGTGAACCAGATTTCACCCCACCTTCGACTACCACCACCAGATCGGCTAGCCCCGCAATTAATCGATTACGTTTCAGAAAAGCCGATCGCATCCCTAACTGACTATTTAACATTCGCGATAACTTTTCATCCTTCGCCAAAATCTCTTGCGGTGGGTACTCCGATAGCACCATGCCTCCCTGCCCCACAATCTCTCGCGCTAAACCAGTATGTCGAGCCGGATATATCTTGTCGATTGGTGTCCCTAACACCGCCACCGTCACCCCGCCCACATCTAACGCCGCCCGATGCGCGATCGAATCAATTCCGTAAGCCAATCCGCTCACGACGATTACTCCACGCCTCGCTAGTTCATAAGCAATCTTATATGCCCATTCCTCACCATATTTGGTGTATTTTCTGGAACCCACCACCGCTACGGTCTTCGGTCGCACATAAGCTTGACCCGATATCTTTTCTTGATTATTTTTCTCCCCCTTAGCCTTAGATTTCACCGATTCGCCGGGTGATTTTCCATAATAATACAATATTTTAGGCTTAAGCGCAATGAATTCTAATTTACGCAAAAACCCGTCTTCTAGAGGGGAAATAGATTTGACTTGCACAAAAACCTCCAATTTTGTACTTGATTTTAATATTTTTTACATTTTATGTATTGACTATTTTTATTTATAATGCTATAATACGAGTCAGTTAGGGGTTGGAGCCAGAAAAAGGCACGATCTCTAAACCGCACCTAAATAAATCATAATTTCTGTTACTAATATAACAGAAGTTGCGTGTTCTTAAAAGACTTTCGGCTTACAATTTTTCTTTTATCGGTTGTAAGTATAAGTATTACCTCCACTTGAAAGTCAGTTTTTAAGAACATAGCAACCCCTATAACCGGCGGGCCCCAATAGAGTGAGGTGGGTCACGCTCCGGGGCTCTCCCGGAATCAATAGAGATGCGTTGTAGGGTCTAATAACCCCAAGTGATGCCCACCCTTACTTGGGGTTTTTTGATGCTTAAATTTTTAAAATTCAGCCAAAAAAAGACCGCCCGAAAGCGGTCCCCTAAAGCATCTCCACGCAGTTTTAAAACAAGATCCTTTAATGATTCTTTCGACCCCCGTAGCCCGTCGACCACAGGGGATCGAAAAAGAAAGTGTTATTGGTTTGCAACTGCCGTAAAGAGCAATGTATTTGAATAAGCACCTACTGGAACAGAAGTCGTAGCACTTGCGCCGACCGTAATCGTCTTAGCACTACCAGAGGTAGCAGCCGAAGTAGTCTTAGCAAAAATCGTCGAAGCATCCACCGTACCAGTTTGTTTCACTGGATTAAAAGTGGTGCCATCAGCAGACCAACCCCATCCCGTCCCTGAAACAGTCGTTTTTGACTCACTGATTGAAGGAATCTTGTCGGCTACACCAGAGGCAGCTGGTTGAGACAAATCCGTATCCGTCGTCTTGGAAGTGACATAGGTAGTGTAGCCCTTACCATTATTGGTAGAGACATTCACCGTGCCAGTACCAGTATTAAACGCACCGGTAGGAGTAGGCGTAATATTAATAT
>CAUUCN010000020.1:0-15546 GCA_963543945.1 uncultured Candidatus Saccharibacteria bacterium | reverse complement strand
CAAGACGGATAAAGTTTTTGCGCATTTTTCCGCTCATGTGCGCAATAATAATATGACCATTCTCAAGTTCTACTCGAAATTGAGTATTTGGTAATGCATCGACGACAGTGCCGCCTAATTTGATCACTTCCTTTTGACTAGCCATAAATTATTTACCCATTTTACCAGAGATTTTAGAAAATGTAAAGAGGTTTTAATTAGGTAAAACGGTGATAAAATAAATAAAAAGGAGGTAAGGTGTCCGGGGAGAGACTGTCAAATTCTAATAGTCAAAATAAAAATACAAGCGCGTTTGATGATTTTGCGGAACGCGTGAAGCGTGAACAGGAGTTTGTCGAGCGAAGACGTGAAGATACAAGACACTGGGCGCGTTACTATGTGGGGGCGGAGCAAGCTTTTGATCGAAGAGTGAAAGATAATAAAATATCGGAAACTGAATTTATAAAATGGGAAGATGAAGTGGGTGGAGCTTTTTTCAAAATGAAAGAAGCCGAATATGATGCCAGCTATACTTCGAAATACGAAAAAGATCGTGAAGAAATGATTGGCTCGGCTAACTCACTAATGACCGCGGAGGTTTATGCCGCAAATTTCTATGAAGAAAGAAAAGAAGCTCTGAAGCAGAAAATTTTACAAAATGAAAATCCAGAAGAACGTGATAATCATCTTAAAATTCTCGGAGATCTGCATGATAAAGTTTGTGCGCATATAGAATGTAAGCGCGATTTTGAATTGAAATCAAAGGATGTAGGTGCATTTGATGAGGCGCGTAAAAATGCTCATAATAGTTTAATTCGAAACATGAATCAAATCAATAATCTGGCAGATGAGTATAGGGTCAGAAGATTAACGTTCCGAAATTTTCTAATCAATGACGATAAAAACTATAATGCGGCTTATGACATATATCTTGATACTGATGCTAGGTATGATTTTGACCGTAGTAGTGTAGAAAAATATACGATGATAGCTTTTGCTGATGAATATAAAAAGGCAGAAACGGACGGCACATTGAAAGTTGATCCTTCCAAGGTATCAAAGACCGCTTATTTTCATAATATGGGTGAAGATTAAAAAATGCCCCGGTAGACCGGGGCGAGGAGGGGTAAGAGGATTACTAGTTTAATTCTTGCATGGTACGCTTGGAAAAAGCGAAAGCATATTCTTTTAGCTCGTCCTCTCCTGGTGTGACTTTGCAGTATTCTGCAATTTGTTTAGCAATTAATTTCCTTTCTTCTTCAGAAAGGCATTCTGGTCCTAGGCATCTGAGCCTAGAAAATACCTTAGTGTGTACGAACTTTCTGAAAACTTCATCCTTGAAGATTTCAGAAGGAATGTCGTAGACAATCTTTTGAATTCTAGTCATAAGATTCACCTCGATTTCTATTGGCTGCTTCCCTGCAAAGTTGAAATGTGCGATATTAAATACATATTCAAAAAGAATATTATGATATGATATCACTATTTGTAGATTTTGTCAAGAATAAAGCTTGCGCTTAGAGGTGGTAATAATTTTGCGGTTGGATTAGGATTATTGATAACCTATCGGCTTTGCTTAGTGGTTTCTTGCACGAGAGTGGCGCGGAGGAATTGGCGCGAAAGATAGGTCTTTTGCACGTCAGACCAGGCGCCGGTACAGGTAATAATACTGATAGAATCTTGGCCAGTGACTGGTGATTCGAGCATGGCAGACATTTTCTCATTGGCGTCAGCCAGGGCGACGGTTTGATTTTCATAGACGCGATAGGTAAGCTTGGTGCCATCGCCCATTTCAATTTGAATCAGGTCACCAGCGACGAGGCTGTTTAAATGTTTAAACACGCCAGAGGCGGTAGGTCCACCATTGTGCCCGACAAATAGTGCGGTTTTGCCAGTGAGTGGAGGAAGTGTGCCAGTATACCATCCGACATCGAAAATACTGTCTGGGGTGCTAATGGCACCTTTTCCGGTGAGTCCGACTGGCAAAATGCGGGCGTTTTTGACGCCGAGCTTCTCAATACTCATGAATCGCGGTTTGTCGTATGCGACGGAATAGGAATTGGTCTTATCTTCGGAAATTGGGGTTTCATCGACCGATGTTTGGTCGGTTTCGAGATCGAGGTTCGATTTAGGTAACATTCTTTCGCTACCTTCTTTGGATTTATAATAATGATCTTCCCAAAAATATAGACGTGCGGTGACGATGGCAAAAATCAGAGCCAAGATGATGAATGGTAGATTGATGAGGATTTTAGATTTTGATTTAACTTCGAGAGACATCCCACCCAGCTTTCTTATTTATAATCGTCGTAAGTTACCATAAGAGCGCGTGAATCAAGTTGACGGAGGTTTTCGAGCGCAACAGTCACCACGATAAGTAGTCCGGTACCGGAGAGGGAGAGGCCCATCGGAGCGTCACTAAGCATGATGGCAACATAATCAGTAATGAATGGAATCATGGCAATAAAGCCGAGTGCAAGGGCGCCAAAGAGGTTGAGGCGAGTCATGACCTTTTCTAGATAATTAGCCGTGGTTATACCAGGGCGGACACCTTCGATGAAGCCACCTTGTTTTTGCAGATTATCAGCAATTTCTTTAGTATTGAAGATAATTGAGGTGTAGAAGTAGGTAAAGAGGACTACGAGCAGGAAGTAAAGAGCTGGGTAGATAAACCAACGTTCGTTGATACCGTTTGGATAAAGAGTCTTAAAATTCGAAGCGTTTGGCATGGTGAAGATTTCACTAATAGTTTTAGCCATAGCATTGCCCTTATCCATGCTAGAAATTAGTTGTCCGACGAGAGCTGGAAGTGAGAGGAAAGCGGTAGCAAAGATAACTGGTACCACACCGGCAGAGATTAGCTTCAAAGGAAGAATTGATTTGATGCCGCCATAGGCGCTATTGCCATGGATACGCTTGGCGTAATTGATGGTGATAATGCGCTGAGCTTCATTGAGCTTGACGAGCCAATAAAGAATCAAAATCACGACTACAAAAAGGGCTAGGGCGACCCAGAACAGGACTGGGTTGACTGGTAGATTTAACCAACCGAAAAGATTCAGTGAGCCATTTTTTGTATCGAAGAGTTGTTGACCAAGTGAGCCAAGAGTGCTTGGGAATTGAGAAATGATACTGGCAAAAATAATCATCGAAATACCATTGCCGATACCCTGCTCAGTAATAAGTTCGCCGAGCCACATCAAGATAATGGATCCAGCGGTCATAGTGATGACAGAGACGACCCAGTCACGTGGAGTTGGCGTGAAGCTGAGGGTATTCGAGGAGACCACAGATTGGTAAAGAATGTAAATATAGGCAATGGATTGCACCACGGCGAGAGGTACGGCGAGCATACGAGTCCATTGATTAATCTTGCGACGACCAGTTTCACCATCTTCGGAAAGCTCTTCGAGGCTTGGAATAGCTTTACTTAGAAGTTGGAAGACGATAGAAGAGGTGATGTATGGAGAAAGCCCCACTAAGATAATGGAAAAGGAGGCAAGGCCACCACCTGAAATTAAGTTAATAAAACCGGTGAAATCTGACTTGGAGATCAAGCTGGAAACGGCATCCTTAAAGGTCTTAGCGTCGCCCATTGGTACTGGGATATGTGCAAGTAAACGGTAAGCCACCAAAATACCTAAAACGATAAAAATGCGTTTTAGCATGTCTTTGTTTTTTAGAGATTTCAAAATCGTCTTGAAATGCATGGAATCCTCTCTATTTATTAATCTATCTTACCATGTTTACTTAAGTTTTTAAAGATAAAAAATAACCCCCGGGTTAATTACGGGGGTTATTTCGGACTAATTAGTCGTTTTGCTTTTTCAAGCGCTTTGGTACTGGATTCTTAGTGAATGAACCACCAGCTTTTTTAAGCATCTCGAGGCCAGATTTTGAAATGAACTGAGTTTCGAGATCAATTTTGCTGTTGAGTTCACCACGGGTGATAATTTTAACCTTGACGAATGGGCTAGTAATGAAACCAGCTTCGAAAAGAGTGAAGTTATCAACTTTGCCAGAAAGGGCATTGAGAACGTCAGTGTAGACGACCTCAGCCTTAGGATGGATAGACTTGAAACCTTTGAGCTTAGGTACAGCTTGCATCATAGCGCGCTGACCACCCATGAAGGTAGCAGGCATCTTGCGGTGACCAGTACGGGCTTTTTGACCTTTAGTACCACGACCAGCAGTTTTACCACGACCAGCGGCGATACCACGACCAGCACGAGTTGGGCGGGTATTAGCTTCAACGATTAGATCATTGTATTTCATTACTTGCTCTCCTTTTCTTTGGTAGCAGTAGTATTCCACTTAGAGCGTGGAACCTGAGCTTTAAGACCATCGATAACGGCGTAAGCGATGTTAACCTTGTTGGTAGAACCGAGAGACTTGGAAATCAAGTTCTTGATACCAGTCAAACCAATCACGGAACGAACGATGCTACCGGCGATAATACCAGTACCAGGGGCAGCTGGTTTCATCAAAACGTGAGCACCGGTAACTTTGGTTTCCACTTCGTGGCAGATAGTTTCGCCAGACATGTGGAAGGTTACCATGTTTTTCTTGGCTACACGAGTAGCTTTTTGAACAGCGGAGGTAACATCGGCGCCCTTAGCGACACCTACGCCAACTTTGTTTTTCTTATTTCCAATAGCAACAAGAGCTTTGAAGCGCATACGGCGACCACCTTTAACGGTGCGAGAAACACGATCGATATTGATAGTAATCTCTTCAAATTCCTTTGGTGCAGCTTCACCACGGACGCGATCACGGCGATTGTTGCGGCGCATTGGGCGACCAGTCATATCGCGAGTTTGCTTGGTGGCAGCGACATCGTCAGACATTTTGAGGGTGCCAGCTTTGTTCACTACTTTTGGTTGCTTAGGAGCGGTAGAATTTGCTTCGGCCATATTAGAACTCCAATCCTTCCTTACGAGCTGCATCGGCTAGAGCTGACATGCGGCCAGCGTAGGCGAAAGCACCACGATCGAATACAACTTTTGTGATATTTGCTTTTTTAGCTTTTTTGGCAATTTCTTCACCAATCTTAGCGGCTTTTTCAGTCTTAGAACCGGTTAGCTTGGTGCCAACAGTGGTAGCGGAGACTAAAGTAGTCATGGTGTCGTCATTGATAATTTGAGCAGAAACGTGAAGATTACTGATATTAACGCTCAAGCGTGGGCGAATTTCAGTACCATGAATTTTTGCACGGGTACGTTTTTGGCGATACAACTTATTCATTATTTCTTCCCTGCCTTTCCAGCCTTGCGAAGGATTACTTCGTCAGCATATTTAATACCTTTACCCTTGTATGGTTCAGGTTTCTTGAAGGCGCGAATTTCAGCAGCAACTTGACCAACTTTTTGTTTGTCAATGCCAGAAACAACGATTTCCATCTTGTTAGTTTTTAATTCGATACCTTCTGGGGCTACGTATTTCACTGGGTGGGAGAAACCAAGAGACATCTCAATTTCTTTAGGACCACCGGAAAGACGATAACCTACACCATTGATTTCAAGTTTTTTCTCGAAACCTTTGGAAACACCAGTAACGGCGTTGTTTAGAAGTGCGCGTTGTAGACCATGCCAAGCACGAGCTTCAGCTTCGTCATTCTCACGAGTAACGATAATCTGACCGTCTTCGACCTTAGTCACAACGAATTTTTGCACAGGAACCTCGAGTGAACCTTTTGGTCCAGCAACAGTAATGAACTGTTCGCCGACCGTGATTGTCACTCCTGCAGGAATCTGGACAGGTTGTTTTCCGATACGACTCATATCTTCCTTTCAATTAATATTCGGTTAATTTTAACATAATTTAGGTCTTAATTCAAGATGAAAAATAAAAATACCCCCTCCAAATGGAAGGGGCAAATAAATTGGTAACACGATACTTCTTCAATATATGTAGTACCCTGGAAATATTCCAGATAGAAAAAGCATTGAGGTTGACTCTTCGACGATTATTGCTATGAAATTTCCTAAAATAAAAGGCATAGCATGATTGAATGGTAAATTACCGTAAATTTGCAATATTAGTAAGATAGGCATTAATATCATCCAAATATATTTAAATCCAGAGAGTCTAATATAATTCTTGCGTTCTAATTTATAGCAATCTATAAATACAAGAACTTCATTACTTAGAGTTATCATAATCAATATTATCAATAGATCACTATTCTTCATCTGATTACAATATCGTAGGAAGCAGTAGAATAAAGTAAAGAACGCGTAAGCCCCCATAATGACATACGTCTTAGCGCCATATATCGACTTAGTTATTTTTAATTTTGTCCTTTCCGCGGAATCTTCCATACAGATACATGCCGCTATTGCCATAAACCAAAAAAGACCTTCGCATATCTTATCTCCGCTGCTCATACTTGATTTATAAACCATAATTGAGTAGATAATCCCAGCATAAATTAACTTAAATAAGAGAAATAAGTTAAGTGCACTTCGAGAAGGCCTAACTGGATAGTCTTCAAAGGTGTCTTGCCTAGGATTAATATCAATGGGCGGACCATAGCTATCTTCCCAAGGTGTATACCGCATTGAATCTTGTTCAGGATTAGCGTCAATGGGTGGATCATAAAGATCATCCCAAGGACAATAACGCATTAAATCTTGTAATTGAGATATTTCCTGAGTGGATTTTTTCTTGGTTTTCTTCAATTTTTACCCCCTTTTTTCTAGAAACTTCAATACCCGTGATGTTAACAAAGTATTTTTAATAAAAATTTACTTCACTAGCGCATGGATAGCAACTTTTATATTATACAATTTTATAAGTAGATTATCAATCTAGGAGATTTTACTCTTTAGCTTAAAACATATATAATAAAAATATGAGTAAAATAAATGTCTTACTAACCAATGCAAACGGAAATTTTGATGACATTAAGGATGTTATTTTTGCGGCAGTAAAAGAAGTTGAGTCTTATGCTTTTCCAAGATTGAAAATTGATTGGGATATTGATGTGGTGGTTAGTGCGAACGCATATTCATTAATTATTCCGGAAGACGGCGTGGGTGGATATACTTATGCGAGTAATTTTATTGTTTGTGCTTTAGATTTGAAGAGCATGTCGATTCCGCGTTTTAAAGAGATGTTGGTTCATGAACTTGGTCATGCTGCGCGTTGGGGGAAGAATGATGAATGGATGAATACATTGTTTGACGGGATGATTTCGGAAGGCATCGCGACATATTTTGGTACAGAATTTGCCAAAAATAATAGCGAGAAACAGTTTTTCACCAGGGCTATGCTGGAACGCAGTGACGAAGAAAATGAACGCATTCTAAATGAGCTTCGCGGGAATCTTGATGATAAAAATTATGACTACCAAACGATTTTCTTCACTGGTAACGATAAATTACCACGCTGGTCTGGCTATTCATTGGGGTATTATTTGGTGAAGAAATATTTGGAGAAAACACACAAGACAATTGAAGAAGCATTTGCCGATAAATATGAAGATTTTAAAATTGTGCTTTAGATTTTTATAAAAAATACCCCCACCTTTCGGTGAGGGTCGGTGAAGCTTAAATTCAAGGATTTAACGACGATAATACGGGCGATCGGACTTCATCATCCTATGCGCAAGCTGCATAATCTCCCATTTGTCATTAATCTTAATTTTATGACAGTAGTAGTTCTTGCCGGTAATTTTCATTTCATGATCATTAATTATTTGAACTCGATATTCGTCACGTTTTTCTTGATTTTTTCTGTTAATAGCCATCTTCCCCTCCTCGATAAATACAGAAGTAAACTTCATTACAAAATAAGTTGCATTAAACTGATTGTTTAACTGAATATTATTATACAACTTTAAATTTTTGTGTCAAAAAAATACCCCCTCCGGAAGGAGAGGGCTTGGTGAAATCTAGTTACATTTTATTGCTTCAGATATGATGGATACTAGAAATAGACCTAGTATTACGAAAGATGCAAGTGTGCCATATTCATTTATTGTAGATGTTTGAGAAAAAATACTATAAAATAAGTAAATAATCACAGCTACAGCAAATAAGCTTGAAATGGTCATCATAAAAACATCTAATTTTTCATTAAAATTATTTTTCATAATAATTCCCCCTTTTATAAATAGAAAAATTTGTTTCGACAATTTAATTGGTTGGTTTCACCAAATTTATAAGTTACAATCAAAGAGTCAAATCTTTGATTGTTATATTGTATCATTTTTATACTTATTTGTCAATCTAACTTATGCTTAAATTATTTTTTGTCAAAAAATACCCCCTCCGGAAGGAAGGGGTGGTTAGGATTGGTCTAGATTAAGACCAGAGACGTAGGTCCGATAAGATGTCCCGAAACCACGTAAGCTTTCTTTTTTCTCGTCGCAAGGTGTAGGGTTTGACTGGTTCAGGCGGTATTGGAGGTAAATTACCGAAAAGCTCTGGATAAACTACGGATATCTGAGTTCGGAATGCGTAGTTAATCATTGTGTTAAAGATTAAAACTGGAATCTCTTCTCCACCAAAAGTGATTAGGAAGGGGTCACCAAAACACGCATCGACGACGAACTTAGAGGATCTTCTTCTCACGTGATTTTTGATAATTTGGCGTTTTTCCAGCGTCGTAAAATTGATACGGCGAATATGGGCTGGAGTGTCAAGTTGTCTAGAATATCGACGATTTTCAATCTTTAGTACATCTAGATTTTGAAGAATTTCCAATTGGGTAGCAATCTTAAGTCCTTGAAATTGGAAGCCAGCAGGAATTTCTGCTTCGTCAATTTGCTTAGTCATCAGGTCGTTAATAAGGGTGTAAATCGGTAAGTTAAGGGTCTTATTATCTGGATGGATGCCGTGCTTAATAGACCATGCATTGATTATTCTAATTTTGCCTGCCATGATGTCCTCGTAGATTTGATTTTTACTGAGCAACATGGTATTCACCTCTCTTTCTGAAAGATGTGATGTCCTAACTTAAAGTACATATTCTTCGGACGAGATACAGATTAATTTTAGCTTATTAGGCGAGTATTTTCAAATTATTAATAAAAGTGTCCGGTTATAGATCATAGGATACTCCATACTGTTATTGAAGCTTTGGGTTTTGCTTTTTTGATAATCTATATTATAATAAACAAGTCTTGAATTTCATTCAGATGAACTTTGTAAAATTGGTAAAGTTAGATTATCGAAAGGGGGATTTTATGGATAATCGAAATGGAAACATGGGAATCGGTACGCCTAACCATTCTCAAAATAATGGGATGCGAAAATTATGGCAAAGATTCTTTAGGTTGCTTATTAGCTGTACCTTTGCCGTCGCTGTTGCTCGAATTTTACTTATAAATAGCGGGATTCCACTAAGTTATATTTGGCAAGTCGTACTTAGTTGTATTTTTGGTAACTTATTAGCTACTGCCGATCTTAATTCCACAGGAATTTATCTTTCCAGATATGGAATGAATGCACCTAACTACGGAAAGCGAACTAAAGTTTTCCTACTTTTAAGGATTACCTTAATCGGTACTGCTATAGCATTGAGGTCATTTAGGCTGATTGATACCACGATACTTGCCGTGATAGTAACTTTTGTTATTGTACTACAATGGTTCGCTAAAATTTATGATGATCGCAGGTCGTTGATCACCGGAGAAGAAGTCTGGTGTGTTTCGCGTCGAGAGTGGATACCCACAATAATTTTACTTGTGGCTTTAAACTTAACTTTCGGCTTATCTTCAGTGCTTTGTCTTTTGATTATGTTCTTGTATTCAATTGTACTTTATTGCTTCTAACTTACCGGTACCCCTTCTGGATTCAGAAGGGGTTTTTCATAAAAATAAGGCCAGGAATTCTGACCTTATTTTTTTCTAGTTTATTACCAAACCTTGACTAAGATTTCACCACCGAGGCGAGCCTTGCGAGCTTCCTCACCAGTCATGATACCTTTTGAAGTCGAGACGAGGATGACACCACGACCGGATTTGACCTTTGGAAGATCATCGGCGGAAGTGTAAACACGGCGACCTGGTTTACTGACCTTGGTGATTTCATTAATACGAGCAATTTCATCAGCTTGATTGATCAAGACATGGATGAAGTTGCGTGGTTTTGCTTCTTCGATAGAGAAGTCAGCGATAAACTTGGTTTTCTTGAGACCTTCTAGTACAGCAAGCTTTAGTTTAGAAGTTGGTACAACAATCTCGTTTTTGTTGACGAGAATAGCATTGCGGATACGAGTGATAAGGTCGGCAATTTGATCTGTTGATTGTAATGACATATCTTATCCTTTCTACCAGCTACTCTTTGTTACACCAGGGATTTCACCCTTGCTTGCTTTTTCGCGGAAGCTAATACGGCTGAGACCGAAGCGGCGCATGTAACCGCGTGGACGACCGTCGAGCATATCACGATTTTTTAACCTAGTTGGGCTGGAATTTTTTGGTAGCTTCTGAAGACCTTCGAGGTCGCCAGCGGCTTTAAGTTCAGCACGCTTTGCTTTGTACTTATCGTACATTTTTTGACGCTTGAGGTCACGGAGTACTGCAGACTTTTTGGCCATGTTATTTGTTCTCCTTTTTCTCGAATGGCATACCAAATGCCTCTAATAATTTACGGCTAGCTTCTTTGGAACCGTTCTTGATGATGAAAGTAATCTCAAGGCCGTGAAGAACAGATGCGTCTTCGAAGGTAATTTCTGGGAAAACGGTTTGTTCTTTGAGACCGACAGAGTAGTTGCCTTGTTCATCAAAAGATTTGCTAGGTACGCCGTGGAAGTCACGAACGTGTGGCAAAGCGATGTTAATGAAGCGGTCAACGAATTCATACATCTTGTCGTTACGTAAAGTGGTGAGGTAACCAACTGGGGCGCCCATGCCTTTACGAATTTTGAAGGTAGCAATAGATTTCTTTGCTAGTCTAGAGGTGGAAGCTTGGCCGGTAATTTTGGCAAGAGTAAGGGCTACGGTTTCGGTGTAGTGCTTATCTTCACGCTTTTTACCAACACCACAAGATACGATGACTTTTTCAAGCTTAGGTACTTGGTTGATGTTCTTGATGTTAAGCTCTTTTTCTAGGTCTTTTACGATTTTGTCTTGGTATAAGACTTTCAAACGTGGGGTATATTCAGCCATGATTATTTCCCTTCTTTCTTAAGATTGGAAAGATCGATACCGACGTGAATATCTTTCTTACCACCCTTTGGATTAAATTGAGTGGCTTTAATGTGGCGCTCGCGAATGCCGATACCTTCGATCATCGCTTTGTGAGCAGCACGATCCATTTTGACGATTTTACCAGTCTGACCTTTGTGGTCGCCGGCAATGATTTTTACCATATCGCCAGATTTCAAATTCTGTGCCATATTATAAAACCTCCGGTGCTAAACTGATAATCTTGTTGAAGCCGAGTTCACGAAGCTCACGTGGAACTGGTCCGAAGACACGAGTACCCTTTGGAGTTTTGTCGTCGTTCACGATCACGGCGGCGTTGTCGTCGAAGCGGATGGTAGAACCATCAGCACGGCGAATTTGGCCACGAGTACGGACGATAACGGCACGAACTACTGCTTTTTTCTTAATGTTTCCTGTAGGAGATGCGTCCTTTACGCTGGCGGTGACAATGTCACCAACACGAGCGTAACGAGCGCGAGTTCCACCGAGGACACGGATTACGCCAAGTTCCTTGGCTCCGCTGTTATCTGCGACAGCTAATCTAGTTTCCTGTTGAATCATCTTAGTTTTCCTCTCCTTCTTGATCGCCAGTAACTTCAGACTTTAATTCGACTGAATCGTGAGACTTTTCAAGAATTTTGACGAGTTTATAGGTACAAGTCTTTGAGTAAGGACGGCAGGCGATGATCTCAACCTTATCACCAAGCTTAGCCTCATTTGCTTCATCATGAGCGGTGTACTTACGGGTGTGTGAGTACTGCTTGTGATAAAGTGGATGAGTTTCACGGCTGGTAATGGAGACGGTGATGGTCTTATCGCGCTTATCAGAGGTAACTACTCCTTGAAGTGTTTTTGCCATACTTAGGCTCCCTTTCCTTGATTAATTAAAGTTAGTGCTTTAGCAATTTCTTTGCGCAAAGCTTTGATACGATGTGGATTTTGCAAGGTGCCTTCGTAGAGGCCACGCTTAGCTTCGAGAAGCTCTTGCTTCAACTCAGCGACGGTTTTAACCTTGGCGGTTTCAGTTTTCTTGTCAGCCATGATTAAATTTCACCTTTCCTTACAAATTTACAACGTACTGGAAGTTTGTGAGAGGCAAGACGAAGAGCTTCTTTTGCCTGTTCTTCGGTGACTTCAGCCATTTCGAACATCACAGTACCAGTTTTAACTTTAGCTACGTAAAATTGTGGTTCACCTTTACCAGAACCCATTTTCACATCAAGAGGTTTCTTGGTGACAGGGGTGTGTGGGAAGATGCGGATCCAAATTTTACCACCACGCTTAATATAGCGGGTAATAGCTTGACGGGCAGCCTCGATTTGGCGGGAATTGATGCGTTCATTGTCGAGAGACATGAGACCAAATTCACCAAAAGCGACAGTGTTACAGCGAGTAGCTACGCCATCATTTTTGCCTTTTCTAACCTTACGGTGCGCAACGCGACTTGGAAGTAAAATAGCCATATTTATTTTTCTCCCTTATAAATCCAAACCTTAACACCTACGATACCGGCGATGGTTGGAGCGTGATGGCAGTAGAAATCGATGTCGGCGCGGAGAGTATGTAGAGGAACTGAACCCTCGATGAATTTCTCACGGCGAGACATTTCGGCGCCATTAAGACGGCCAGAAACTTCGACACGAACACCTTTAGCACCTGCGGTCATGGTGGACTGAGTAGCCATCTTGACGGCACGGCGGAAGTTCATACGCTTACCAAGTTGGAAACCGATATTTTCAGCAACAAGCTTGGCGGATAATTCAGGTTTCTTAACTTCTTCCACATTGAGGCGGATTGGTTGAGAAACGAATTTTTCCAATTCTTTCTTTAATTCATTGATACCAGCACCTTGTTTGCCGATAACTGCACCAGCCTTAGCGGTACGGATAGTGACCGTGGTAAGGTTGTCAGTGCGTTCGATTTCGATGCGGGCAATGGTTGGGCGAGCTTTGAAGCGGTTTTCAATAGTCTCGCGGATCTTGACGTCTTCGATTAACCATTTTTTGAAATCAGTGTTCTTGGTGAACCATTTGGAGGCCCAATCTTTACTGATCTGAAGGCGATAAGAAACCGGGTTTACTTTTTGACCCATTACTTGTCCTCCTTAGCTGATTCTTTTTTAGCTTTTTCTTCGCCAGCTACTTCAACGAAGATGTTGCTGCTAATCTTCTCAAATGGAAGAGCGCGACCGCGTGATGCAGGAACAAAACGGCGGATGCGAGTACCAGCAGTAACAGAGATACGAGCGATACGGATAGTCTTTGGGTCGATTGAAACACCAGAGTTAATGAGATTAGCTTTGGCAGAATCAATAGCCTTCATGACTGGACGTGCAGCGCGGCGTGGGGTGTGTTCTAGAATGACAAGAGCGTCGGCGACATAGCGATCGCGAACGAGGCTAGCGACGACATTGGTCTTGCGTGGCATAGAATCTACACCTTTAATGTAAGCGTGTGCAAAATGAGTGGACATTATTTACCTCCCTTTACATCAGCTTTTTTACCACCATGGCGTTTGAACTTGCGAGTTGGAGCAAATTCACCAAGCTTGTGTCCGACCATATTTTCGGAAACGAAGACTGGAACGTGGACTTTGCCGTTGTGAACAGCGACAGTGCGACCAACCATTTCTGGGAAGATGGTTGAGTGGCGAGCCCAGGTTTTAATCACGGTGCGATCTTCAGCGGAGAGAGCTTTGATCTTCTTTTCGAGTTTAAAATCCACGAATGGACCTTTTTTAAGGCTACGAGACATAGATTATTTCCTCTTTCCTTCGTGACGACTACGCACGATCATTTTATTAGTTTTCTTATTGTGACGAGTACGGAAACCGAGAGTGAGCTGACCCCATGGTGTACGAGGAGCTTTACCGGTACCGTGACGACCACCGTCACCACCACCGTGTGGGTGATCTGTAGCGTTCATGACAACACCACGGACACTTGGGCGGATACCTTTACGGCGAGTACGACCAGCAGCACCAATCTTGATGTTTTGGTGTTGGAGGTTACCAACTACACCGATGGAAGCTTCACAAGTTGCGAGTACTTTGCGAACTTCACCTGATGGCATACGAAGAGTGGCATAGCCGTTTTCTTTTGCCATAAGTTGAGCAGATGCACCAGCGGAGCGGGCCATTTGAGCACCACGACCTGGAGTTAGCTCGATAGCGTAAACCATAGTACCGACTGGGATTAGGTCAAGCGCTAAGCGGTTAGATTCTTCAATTGGAGCTTCTGCGCCAGTTTGGAATTTCTTACCCTTAAACATCTTGGAATCAGCAAGTACGTAATGGAAGTTGTTGTTTTCGTCTTTGATACGAGCAATACGAGCGCTACGGTTTGGATCGTACTCGATTTCCATAACTTCGTAGGTCTTACCTTGTGGAAGGTTATGAGTAAGAATACGATAGTGTCTCTTCACACCACCACCACGGTGACGAACAGTAATGCGTCCTTGGTTGTTTTTACCTGCATTCTGCTTTTTGGCCTTCAAGAGAGACTTGAGAGGTTTTCTGGTCGTAATTTGATCAAAATCCTGAGTAGTCTTCTGGCGCTGAGCAGGAGTAGTAGGACGATAAGCTTTAATGCTCATTATTTTTTATCTCCTTCCTCAACAGTTTCTTCGTCGAAGACGCGGATTTTGTTACCCTCAGCAAGTGTGACGTAAGCATACTTGCGGTCGCGACGATATGTTGTGCCTGGATAGGCGTGTTTACCCTTTGAAAAGCGGGTCGCTTTACCCTTACGAGTAAGAATACGGATATCTTTGACGGTGACATTGTATTGTTCAGCGACGGCCTTAGCTACAGCGAGCTTGGAAGCGTCAGCAGGAACATTAAAGATATAAGTAGATTTACTTTGTTCGGCGTAAGCCTTTTCGGTTCTTCGAGGAATAAGTAGCATTATGCGTTCTCCTTTCCGATTAACCAGTTTTCGAGTTGAGCTTCAGAATCCTTGACGAGAACGATTTTGTCTGCATTCATAATGTCGAAGACATTGAGGAATGTAGGACGAACAACTTTGACAAAGTCGATGTTGTTAGTTGCACGTAGGGTGAGAGCGTCTTTCTCTGGAACTACGATCAGAGTGTTTTCTGAAGTAATACCATTTTTCTTAAGAGTAGCTAAGACTTCTTTAACTTTACCATCTTTGATGCCGAGAGAATCGATAGTAATGATGCTCTTATCGGTATTCTTGATAGAGAGAGCCTGCATAACTGCAACCTTCTTAGCATTTCTTGAGAGATTCTTGGTGAAGTTTTCGTTGCCAGTACGGCCACCAGCTACACCACCATGGCGCCAGATAGGGTTACGGGTAGAGCCGAAACGAGCACGACCAGTTCCTTTTTGCTTCCATGGCTTTTTACCACCACCGCGAACTTCGCCACGCTTCAAAGTTTTAGCGTGTGAGC
>CAUUCN010000019.1:0-15979 GCA_963543945.1 uncultured Candidatus Saccharibacteria bacterium | reverse complement strand
GTATTCAGCTAGTCTGGTCATGGTTGCTCATGAGTGTCCTGACAAGTCTTGTTAATTTCGTCATTCCAGACTATAATTAAATTATGAATATTGGAAGTATCCTCGAAAGTGTAAGTCTTATCTCGGCCGTTCTCGCCATGCTCCTTATTTTATTGCAACAACGCGGCGCCTCTCTCGGTGCAGGCTTTGGTGCAAGTGGTGAATTATACACCACCCGTCGAGGTCTCGAAAAATCCCTCTTTAATGCCACCGTGGTATTGGTTGTGATGTTCGTCGCCTCAATCTTAGGTATGCTTTTGCTGCCTACCATTAGTTAAATTATGAATAAGACCCTCAAAAAACGTAGTCAAAAAATTTCCAAAAAAATTACGCTCTTTGGTCGCAAACTCAGCGAAAACAGTAAAGAGCACGTCAAGGAGAACTTGATCGGTCATATTTCGCATGTAAAAAATGTCCGTCTCTTTGTCTTGGAATGGGTGCTTTTAATCTTAGCTATTCTGCTTTTTGCCACGGTGCAATCAGTTTGGTATTCCGAATCTTACGCCGTGGAAACCTACACCGATGGTGGTAATTTCACCGAAGGTACTCTGGGCAAGATTAACTCTATGAACCCACTTTTTGCCACTACTTTCTCAGAGGAGGCTCTTTCTCGTCTGATGTTTGCCCGTCTCGCTGAAGTGGATTACTCTGGTCATACCGGTGCTGGGTTGGCTGAAACTATTACTAGTAATACTACTGGCGATGAATGGACGGTGCGCCTGCGCCAGAATTTGAAATGGTCAGACGGCGACGATCTCACCACGGATGACGTGCTTTATACGGTCAATACAATTAAGAGTGCTTCTCTAAAATCGAACTTCAGTAATAAATTAAATGGTGTCACCGTACGTCAATCCGAAGACGGCTCTCTAGTTTTTAAGCTTGAAAATACTAATGCCTTCTTCGAAAGTAATTTGAATTTCCCAATCCTCCCAGCTCATATTTTGAAAGACGTGAAGCCGGAGCAGTTGAATGAGCATAAAATGTTTACTAAGCCAATTTCCTCTGGTCCGTTCGTCTTTAAGGCCACCCAAACCATCGGCAACGAAGGCGAAAAGATAGTCTATTTGAATCGTAACCAAAATTATTACAAGGGAAAGACCCTGCTTGATAGTTTTTCTATCCATGCTTTCTTAACCACTGACGCGATTAAAGCTTCTCTGAAATCCGGCTCCATTACTGCCACCGGCAGCCTTCCGTCTCGTTACACTACGGAGCTTCTCAATGAAAAAAGCCTCAAGGAGCAACAAACCACCGTTAATTATGGCGTTTTTGCCTTCCTAAATACGACCTCTACTTCTAATACTGCCCTTCAAGATAAGGCTTTTCGCCAAGCGCTCCGTCAAGGTTTGAATTATGGCAATCTCTTATCTGGACTAAACGGTGAGCAGGCACTCAAATTCCCGATCACTGAACAGCAGGCCAAGACCCTTTCTTTCCCAGAGGCGGCCACTACCAATGTCACCGAAGCTAAGTCTAAGCTCGATAATTTCAAAGCTAATAAACCCGAATATTTTGGCACTGACCTCCGCATCGTTACGGTCAAGGGTGATAAATACATGGAAGAAATCGCCAACCGTCTCGGTGAGCAGCTAAAAACTCTTGGTGTGCCAAACCAAGTTGCGGCCTACGAAGCTTCTCAGGATTTCACGCTTAATGTCCTCCGTCCACGCAACTATGATATTTTGATTTATGAAATCGCCATGGGCGCCGACCCGGACGTAGTGCCTTACTATCACTCGGCTGAAGCTACCGAAAATGGCTATAACCTCAGCAATTATAAGAACGCTACGGTTTCGAACTTGATTCTCAGTGCTAGAAATACGATTGATACTTCACTGCGTGACGCCAAATACCGTAAATTTCTTGAAATCTGGCTCGACGAGGTGCCTTCGATTGCGCTTTATCAATCCAGCTTGCCATATTTTATGAATAAAAATGTGCGTGCCTTCTCGGCGGACCAGCACCTAGTATCGGGCGAAGACCGCTTTAACGATATTATTAATTGGTCCGTTAAAAAGACCTTTAAGAATCGTACTCCATAAAGCGTAGGGTGTCTCCAGATCTCGATTTTGGATAAAAAATTCCAAAAATCGCGCCTCTCGTAATGGGAATAATTTCAAGATTTTTCTCCCCATAGCGAAAAAATATGTTATAATAAACATATGCACCTGTGGTGAAATTGGTATACACGCTACCTTGAGGTGGTAGTGCCTTCGGGTGTGCTAGTTCGAGTCTAGTCAGGTGCACCAAAAAATAACTCCTTATGGAGTTCTTTTTTGTTGCACCCGATGCGTCCCAAGGGGCAAACAGGTGCACCAACTAAAGAAGTCTACCTTGGTAGACTTTTTTAGTTGGTACCTAGATTAGACGAGAACGTAGTTCGACTGGACGACGAAGCGAGTGAAAGAAAAAAGCTGGCTTTTTTCTTTCTGAGCGAGGAGGAACAGATATTCTTCTCAAAGAGAAAAATATCGACTAGTCAGGTCGCCTAAATAACTCCTTGCGGAGTTCTTTTTACATCAGATCTTTAATGCCATTTCTAAATCATGACGCATAAAACCGTTTTTCTCATAGACGGCTATTGCATGTTTGTTGTCGGATAAAACGAGTAATTTCATACTTGTGCAATTTTTTGATTTGAAGTAATTTTTTATCTCGTTAAGCAGATTTTGTCCGATATTACGTCCTCTATATTCTGGCTTCACAAATAGTAGGCCAACCCAGCCCTCTTTGGAAGGATTATGTGTTAAATCATAAAAAATATCGGCACCTTTTTTATGTTCAATTATTACTCCTTGAATAAACCCAATAATTTGGTCTTTTTCTTCAGCAATAAAAATCTTACCGTCCATATTTTTTGCATCGTCTATCATTTTCTGCATATAACGATGAGCATCGTCAGTGTCTTTATATGATTGAGACTCGTGCGTTTGATCAATTTCCGAAAAATACTTTTGGAGGTCAAATTGCATTTCGTCTATATCTTTTCGGTCATTTATATTCATCTCTCTAATCATTTTTTCTTCCTCAATGTATTTAAAATGTTTATATGTTCGATATTTTAGTAACTTCTTTGTTCCGGACATCCGCCTAGGACATTGCTCATGGCAGATTTTTCAGCTTCCGTGATCCAGAGATTATATTTCTTCTTCACTGAAATTTGACGTGCCACGTATTGGCAGCGAAAACTTTTGTTCTTCGGCAGCCAACTCGCCGCGTCACTATCAGATTTCTGTTGGTTAGCTGGCCCATCCACTGCGGCTAGATTTAGTGGATCAGTCGCAATCTGAAACCTGATGTCACTACTGAGATACTGTGCGCCTTTTTGCCAGGCATCCGAAAGCGCCACGATATGATCAATCTGAATTTTCTTACCAATTTCTTCACGGCTCGAAAAACTCATCCAAGTTCCGGTGTACGGTTCATAAAAACTACCCGAAATCACATTGCACTTTTGGTCGGTCTTCGCCGTCTCGCCGAAATCCCGCTTCAAGATGCGTTGTCTTAAGCTGCAGCCCTCGATTTCTGGCCAATTCTTATAAAACTCGGTTCGTTTGTAACCAGTCTTTGGCGCGCGGCCCTTAACTTCGAGACTAGATAAGACCTCACTAGCTAGTGGTTTGGAATTTGAGGTGTCGGTGCCATCCGTGGGATTCGTAAGTGTAGATTTATCTGGATTATTTTGAGCCTCTGTGGGTTCAGTATTACTCGCGTTGCCATGCTCGTCGGACTTAATGCTTTCACTCTGCTGTTCAGAATGGACTGGTGTATAATTATAAGATTTTGGATTTAGCGCCACCGTCAGCAAGAATAAACCCAGTAAGCTTAGGCCGGTTACTACGCGTCTTTTGAGTAAGCGTCTATTCTGCATCTAGGTCGAACCTCGATAGATTAATCTCGTTTAAAACGCTTGGCGTATTCCACCACCGAAGCCAAATCTTCATCTTTGGTAAAATCAGCCGAGTCGTCGATCGCAAGGAGGGAATTTAGTAGCACTCGTGCATCGAGTAAGCCAGAAATTTTTCCAGCTTCATCTACCACTACGAAAGCCTGCGCGTGTGAACGTAGCAAGGTGAAAAGTGCCTCATAGAGTGGGTAATCTTCGGAAAGATAGACGATTTTGCGATCCATAAAAGCGGAAGCTTGATCGGTATCTTTAATATCAAGTTGGAAGAGTGTTTTGGCATGTAAAATTCCACTTAGTTCACCACGGCGATCGACTACAGGAAACTGACTCTGGCCAGATTTATATAAACCAGACAAGGTTAATGGCCCCATATAATCTTCTTCACCCACGAATTTTAGTTCAGTTTTTGGAGTCATAATATCGGAAACTTTTTTGCCATCAAAACTCATCACTTTGCCAAGAGTTTCTTTTTGACTAGCTGAAAGCACCGAGCTTGGCATTTTATTAATTAACCAAACAAAATCTTCCTTAGTCTCCGGGATGAATACTTCTGGCATAGCAACCGCTTTTGTTTCGGCGGCACCAATGTAATAATTGGTATTTTTCAGATAATCTGTCGCCTCTTCGCGCCTGGTTAAGGTCTCTTCAGTTTTCTCATTATTAATCATACCATCGCCATCGGTGTCGGTAGCGCGAGTTGCTTCGAGTTCAGAATTCGAAAAATGATTGTTGATTAAATTAGCTCCACCAAATTGACTAAGAGTATCAGTCTCATGTGCGGTCTCTATTGAACCATTTTCTGCTTTATTAAATTTACGATCGAAAAATCCACGCTTCATTGGCCCCTCGAAGGAATCCGCTTCTTCATCACCGTCTTTGCGGCTCAAAAATTGTTTAATCGCACCGAAAAAGGCGGCTAATTTCACACCAATTTTTTCAAACCAAACTTTTACTCCATGGGAAGATTCTTCACCACTGAACACGCCGGTCGCGTTTTCTTGTTCGCCGTTAAAATCGGTCCTATCTTCTGTTGTATCTGTCATATTCGCCTCTGACACGGCTCCTCCTTTAGTCTAAAATATTACAACTTAGACAAAATATGCTAATATTTATATTATACAAAAAATCTACCAAAAGTAGAAATTAGGAGGAAAATGCAAAAACTGATTTATGGACTTTTAGGGGTGCTAGCTGTTGGATTCTTGTGGCTTTGTGGTAATGCCATTTCTTCAAATCTTGCTTATGACAATTGGATTAAAGGTCTCGATACGAATAAATATATCGCCGCCGACGAACGCAATGGTAATATGGGCGATAATTATGAAGGCAATAAAGATGCCAAGGTGATTATCTCTGAATATGCTGACTATCAGTGCCCATTCTGTTCCACGGTTTTTCCATATCTCTCTGATATTGTGAAAGAATACGACGGTCAAGTCGGTCTGGTTTTTAGAAGTTACATCTTGAGCTATCATCAAAATGGTACCGCCGCGGCTTCTGCTGCCAATGCGGCTGCTCTGCAAGGCTACTGGGAGCCATACGCTAAGAAACTTTTTAAGGAGCAATCCAACTGGGAGTCTCTCTCTGCTACTGATCGCGATAATCACTTCCGCGAGTATTTTGTCGAAGTTACCGAAGGAAAAGGTAACGTAGAAAAATTCCTGAAGGATATGAATTCGGATGCTGTTAAGCAAAAAATCAAAGCCGATATGGCAATTTCTAAGCGTCTTGGCGTCAATGAAACTCCAACCATCTATATTAACGGCAAGACTTTCGAGCTCCCTTCCGCCAAGGAAAAAGAATTCAAGGAAAAACTTCGCGAAGCCATTAATCAGCAACTAAAATCTTAGTTTAGGCATATACTAGTAGTATGAACCGCAATTTTGATCCGGATTATCTGGCTGCTAATCACCCACCCACCTTCTTCTTTTACGATTTGGAGACTTCGGGTATTAATCCGCGTGAGGATCGCATTATGCAATTTGCTGGTCAACGCACCGATCTAGAATTTAATCCGATTGGTGAACCAGTTAATCTTTTCGTTCGTCTGGATGAAGACACCTTGCCGAGTCCTTATGCTATCGTTACTACCAACATTACCCCGAACGATACGCGCATGGATGGGCTTTCCGAACCAGAGCTTTGTAAAATCTTGCAAGAGGAAATTTTTACTCCGAACACCATTATTTGTGGTTTTAACTCTGTGCGTTTTGACGATGAATTTATCCGCTACCTGTTTTGGCGTAATTTTTACGATCCATACACTTGGCAATATCTCGATGGTCGCAGTAAATTCGATATTTTAGACGCCGTGCGTATGGTGCGTGCACTCCGACCAGAGGGGATTAATTGGCCAGTCGCAGAAGATCCTAAAACTGGCGAGAAAAAACCAACTAATCGCCTCGAATTACTTACCGCTATAAATGGTATCACACACGAGCATGCACACGATGCACTTTCCGATATTTATGCCACGATTGCCGTCGCGAAAATCATCCATCAGAAGCAACCGAAATTACTCGATTTCCTCTTGAAATTACGTGACAAAAAACAACTCCTGCGTTTTCTTAATGCCACTAATCTTTCGGTTGATCATGCCACACCTTTTGTCTATACTAGTGGTCATTATTCTAGTAAAACCAATCACACCACCGTTGCTATTCCTATTGCTCCAGGGAAAAATCAGAATATTTTAGTCTTCGATTTGCGCTACAACGTCGAGGAAATTTTGCAAGCGGAAAAGGAATTCAAACCCGAAGAAAAAGTCAGTCGCACTGGCAAAAAATATCAGACTTGGTTCGATTTTTCGAAATATGTCAAAGAATTAACCCCGAGCAAATGTCCAGCTGTCGCGCCACTTTCGGTCTTGGATGTGGAGAGTGCCGAATCTAGTTCGAATGGGGTCGAGGAATTTCCGGCCGGCACCACTGGTTGGCAAAAAATTAAGCTCGAAAAATCCCAAATTGAAAAGAATCTCGAGACCCTAAAAAATCACCCAGAATTCATCGAGCGGATGCGTGAATTATTCACTCGTGAACGTAATTTTGATAAGCTCGAAGAAGCCGAAGCAAGGCTTTATGATGGCTTCTTAAATAATGAAGATCGTAAGCAGGCTTCCGTCGTGCCGAATCTTCGCGTTAATGAATTGGCTGATTTTCACCCAATTTTCCAGGACGAACGCCTCGATTCATTACTGCTAAATTATAAGGGGCGAAACTTTTCAAACGCGCTCAGCCAAGACGAAATCGCGAAATTTGAGAAATACCGTGCCGCTAGAATCGCCCGTCAGACCCCTGGCTTTATTCAAGCGATGAACGATTTATTGAAACATTATCAAACTACTGGTGAAACTGCCGACGGTCGCAAAATCCTCGACTCCACCCTCGAAGATCTCAAGATGTGGTTCGAATTGGTTTCATAGAAAAAACAGTAGGTATTTTATCGTGCTTATGATAAACTAAAAACAAATATGGACTATGCTTCCTCCCGCCTAAATACTTTTAAGTTCTCATTGAGATCAATAATTCTAACTATCCTATTCTCTGCGGTATTTTATGAATTATCTTTTTCAAGCCAGGTATTTGCCTTATATACTCCAACCCTTTCCGCTTCAGTCGATAATACTGCGGCTTCAGTAAATGGAAATCAAGTAATCAATACCACTTATAAAACTACAGAAATTTATCTAAATCTTACAGTTAATACAAATAATAAAACTGGTTATGCGGCAACCCTAAATTCAGAAACCGATGAAACAGCACTAGTAAATAGTGATTCCACGAATGGTGCGAAAATTAATTCGATTAGCACGAGTTTACCATTAAATAATTTACCAAATAATTCTTGGGGCTATAAATTAGCGTCGGCTACGAATTATGTGCCAATTCCAGCCTTGTCTACGCCAGCACAAATCCTTCAAACCGCAGGTGAGACTAGCGGCAATGAAACGAACGGTATGAAAATTGGTCTGAAATTAAGTGATAATCTCGAAAGTGGTAGATATACAAATAAATTGGTATTTTCGATATTAACCAATGACTACGACCGTATTGCCCTCATGACTAATGGTCCTGATTTTAATACAAAATTAAAATCTCTCGAAACCGCTACGAATAAAATTGAACGTTTTAAAAAGAGTACAGTTGCGCCAGCTGCTTCCATGGATGCAGTAAATATTGAAGGTGCGGCCTCCGATTATGAAATTAGGCTCTGGTTAGACCCGACGGACAAGACAGCTTATTATTATACTGAACCGGAAAAGGTTTATCTAGATACAGATAGTAGCAGGATGTTTTATTCAATATATTATGAGCAAGAAATTAAAAATATCTTAGAGATAGACCTCTCCGGCTTCGATACCTCAAAGGTGACGACTATGTACGCTATGTTTGCATACATGTCTAAACTCACCACTCTTAATCTTTCTCACTTTGATACTTCCAAGGTGACGAATATGAACAATATGTTTTATCATATGCCTGCTCTCACCACCATTAATCTCTCCAGCTTTGATACCTCTAATGTGACTGATATGAGTGGTATGTTTTCTAGCATGTCTAAACTTACCACTCTTAATCTTTCTCACTTCGATACCTCCAAGGTGACGAATATGGGATTTATGTTTTCTGACATGTTTAATCTCACTACTCTTGATATCTCCAGCTTCGATACCTCTAAGGTGACGAATATGAGATATATGTTTGACGACATGTCTAAACTTACCACTCTTAATCTTTCTCACTTTGATACCTCTAAAGTTACGAATATGGGCTATATGTTTTCTGGTATGTCTAATCTTACCAATCTTGATCTATCAAGTTTTGATACTTCTATGGTGACGGATATGTATGCTATGTTTTCTGATATGTCCAACCTCACTGCTCTTAATCTCTCCAATTTCGATACTTCTAAAGTGACGACTATGTACGCTATGTTTCGGAATATGCCTAATCTCACCACTCTTGATCTCTCCAACTTCGATACCTCCCAGGTTACGGATATGAAATATATGTTTTATCTTCCATATAAAGATAAACTTAATGATAAACTAGAAAAAATTTATGTAAATAATGATTTTAATACCGCTAGCCTTACGGACTTTTCGGAAATGTTTAAAAATCGCAATAAACTACGAGGAGGAAATGGCTCGTTCTTGGTTAACCCGGGTACTGCGGATAAATCCTGGCTCCGCATCGACGACCCAACCAACGGCCGCCCAGGCTACTTTACTAGAAAACCATAAAAATCATTACGTTTATGGTAAAATAAATATATATGCAAGGCCAAAAATCTAATTCTCTTAAATTATTTTTGTGGAAATATATTTTTGCAGTAAGTGCTGGGTTTTTGGTTTCTTTTCTTGGATTAAGTTTTAACTCAAATAAAGTTTCGGCTCTCTTCGTGCCAACGCTTTCCGCTTCCGTGGATCAAGCGAATCTGCAAGTGAATGGGAACCAGGTGATTAATTCTACGGATAAGACCACCGAGATTCCATTTAATTTTACAGTTAATACGAATAATCGAACAGGATACACTGCGACGTTAAGTGCGGAAACAGAAAATACGGCGCTAACTAATAGTAGCTCTACTACTGGGGCGAAAATTAACTCAGTTAGCAATATTTTATCCTTAAATAATCTGCCAAATAATTCTTGGGGGTATAAATTTGGTTCGTCTACGAATTACGCGCCGATTCCAGCTCTATCTACACCAGCCCAAATTCTTCAGACCACAGGGAAGACTAATGGTAATGAAGCAAATCAACTTAGTATTGGTATGAAGTTGGCGGATAATTTAGAATCAGGGAATTATAAGAACAAATTAATTCTTTCTTTTGTTTCGAACCCTTATCAGATGCGTGCCATGATAACGAATGGCCCGGATTTTAATACAAAATTAAAATCTCTTGAAACTGCCACAAATAAAATCGAGCATTTTAAAAAGAGTGCAATTCCACCAGTTGTTTACATGAATACAGTAGATATTCAAGACGAGGATTCTGATTATAGAATAAAGCTCTGGTTAGACCCGACAGATAAGACAGCTTATTATCACGCTGAACCGGAGAAGGTTTATTTAAATACGAATAGTAGTATGATGTTCTTTTCAGTAGATAGTGAACAGAAAATAAAAAATATTATAGAGTTAGATCTCTCTAATTTTGACACTTCTAAGGTGACAAATATGAGCCATATGTTTAACGGTATGTCTAACCTCACTAACCTTAATCTATCTAACTTCGACACCTCACAGGTGACGGATATGAGTGGTATGTTTTTTAGCATGACTAACCTTACCACTCTTAATCTTTCCAATTTTGATACCTCTAAGGTGACGAATATGGGGTCTATGTTTTATGGTATATCTAATCTTACTACCCTTAATCTCTCTAACTTCAATACTTCACAAGTGACGATTATGGGTGGTATGTTTTATGGTATGTCTAACCTCACCACCCTCAATCTCTCCAATTTTGATACCTCGAATGTGACGGATATGCGCTCTATGTTTAATGGTATGACTAACCTAGCGTCCCTAAATATTAGTAGCTTCAATACTGAGAATGTTGAAAATATGTCTGGTATGTTTTCGCAGGCGCAAAAAATTGAACACCTAGATCTTAGTCATTTTAGAACCGATAAGGTGACAAATATGGGGTCGATGTTCTATCAAATGTCGGCATTAAAAACGATCAGTCTTTCTCATTTTAATACAGCAAATGTGACCGACATGTCTAGTATGTTTTCAATGGATGATAACTTAACGGAGCTAGATTTAAGCTCATTCACTACGCCAAAAGTGGAAAATTTCGGTTATATGTTTGGTAGTTTTACTACCGACAATCGTTTGACTAGAATTTATACTTCGGGCGACTGGGATACCTCTAAAGCAGCTGCTGCCGGTATTAGTGCGCCTAAGAATGTTTTAGTTTTTGCTAATCGCGTGAATTTAGTGGGAAACAATGGCTGGTCCTCATCTACTCCAAATAATGTCGGGCTTGAGGCTCTCCGTATTGACCGTCCAGGAGCTCCAGGTTATTTTACGCTTAAATCGTAAACTCCTCACATCCTTAGAGGGGTCAGCAGCTTTGCAACAATTGTATAGGAGTCATTCTTAAGGTTGTATGTATTCTAGCATAATTGTAATAAATAAGATATTCTCTTATGCTTTTAGATACTTCTTCTAGACCTCTTCCAGTGTATGGTCCAATTAATTCATCACGCATGGTTCGGTTGAAACGTTCTATATGTGCATTATCGTTAGGCCTGCGAACACGTGTATGGCGAATCTGGACACCATTCTTATCTAGAATCAGCTTAAATCTTTCACCGAATTCTCGTCCATTATCACACTGAACCATCTTAAACTTAAAACCAAATAGTTCCTGTGCTTCAAGTACCGTAGCTGCTGTACTGGTCTGGCTGTATGCATAATCTACACGAGAATGGGTCATTCTCGTGTAGACATCAATTACATTGGTGATATATAAGTTTTGCCCACCAAAATGGTTCATAAGATATACTGTATCTACTTCCACCAGTTCGCCAGGAGCGTTAGCTAGTGGCCGCCTTGGATTATTTTTCGCCCAGTATTTCTTTCCATAAAGACGAACATTTTGAATTTTATATCTACGAACAATCCTACGCACACTAGAAAAACTTACCTCTATATTCTCATTTTGAAGGGTTAGCCAAACGATGAAGTTGCTCCGATTTAACTCAATTTTAGTTTTAACTATATAAGCTACTAAATTTTCGTCTAAGGCATTTGGGTGGGTCTTAGGAGCAGATGAACGCGTTAATATACGCCACTTCAAGGACTCTAAGCGAGACTTCTTTCCAGAGACCCTATTTGGTCTACCATAGTTCCTAAAATCTGGGTAATTATTAACTTCTCTCCATCTTTTAATCCATCGATATAAAGTACTTCTGTTTCTTCCAAAGCGTCTCGCCACCTGCGCGATGCTTCTACCTTCAAGAAAAATCTCTTTTAGTGCTTTACTGCGTTGAATTTCTATGGATTTGGCTATACAATATGCCATAGGTAGATCTCCTATTTAGTTTTGCTTTAACTTTAAGTATGGATCTACCTATTTTTATTGGCAATACTTATTGCCTTTTTGTTGCAAAGGTCCTGGACCTTAACGCACATCTCGACAAAACGCTAATTTTTTGTTATAATACCTGATTGATTTAAGTATGGAAAATGGGACTAAAAACGTGGAAGAACTAACAAAAAATAAGGGTCTACTCTCTCCGGGCGGTAAGGCGCTTCTGAAGGATAATCCAGACAATTACATCAAGATTCGTGGCGCTAGGCAGAACAATCTGAAGAATATCGATCTCGATATCCCACGCGATAAGCTCGTGGTGATCACCGGTCTTTCTGGTTCTGGTAAATCAAGCCTCGCCTTCGATACGATTTACGCTGAAGGTCAGCGTCGTTACGTCGAGTCGCTCTCCTCTTATGCGCGTATGTTTCTCGGCGTGATGGATAAGCCGGACTTCGATACGATTACCGGTCTTTCGCCGGCCATATCTATTGATCAGAAATCTACCTCTAGAAACCCTCGTTCTACTGTCGCTACCGTCACGGAAGTTTACGATTACTTGCGTCTACTTTTTGCGCGTGTCGGTGTGCCGCATTGTCCGATTTGTCACCGTGAAGTCTCCAAGCGTTCCGTGGAAGATATCGTCAATGAAGTCATGAAGCTTCCGATTGGCTCCAAATTGATGCTACTAGCGCCAATCGTCCAGCAGAAAAAAGGTGAATTTCTCCACATCTCCGAACAATACCTCCAAAAAGGTTTTTCTCGCGTGCGCGTGGATGGTGTGGTTTATGCCCTAGATGAATTTCCGACCCTTGAAAAACAGGAACGCCACGATATCGAATTAGTGGTCGACCGTTTTATTCTGAATCCAGAACTTTATTCTCGCATTTCTAGTTCCATCGAGCAGGCTCTCGATCTTGGCCAGGGCTTAATTATGCTACTCAAGATTAATGACAATTCTTCCACTATCGAAGGGAAGAATCTTGGTAAATCTAACACCGAAGTCCTCACTTATTCTCAGCGTTATGCCTGTCCAGTTCACCCAGATGAATTGATCCCAGAGCTCGAGCCGCGCCTCTTTTCTTTCAATGCTCCGCAAGGCGCCTGTCCGACTTGTACGGGTCTTGGTACGCGTATGGAAATCGACCCGAATCTCGTGTTTAATCAAAATCTCACCATTGCCGAAGGTGGCATCCGTCCGTTCAACCGTGTACAGAGTGATTCTTGGTGGCTGAAGCGTCTCTCCGCGGTAGCCGCGCGTCATGGTTCTTCCATTCATGTACCAATTCGTGAGCTCACCGAAGAGCAAAAACATCTAATTCTTTATGGTACTGGCAATGAAAAATACGAAGTCAAAATTTCTGGCTCCGGCAAGTTTAAGGATGGCGCGACCTACGAATCAATCTACGAGGGCGTCATCCCCACTCTTGAGCGCCGCCACAAGGAAACCGACTCGGATTTCATGCGCAAAGACATCGAGCGATTTATGCGTGTGCATGAATGTCAAACTTGTCACGGAGCTAGATTAAAACCGGTGGTGCTTGCCGTTACTATTCACGGTCTGAATATTAATGATTTTTGTAATCTCGATGTCGATGCTATGCTCGATGTATTGTCGCAGGATCTCGAATTTACCGAAGCAGAGGCCTTAATTGCGCGCCCGATTCTCAAGGTAATTCGTGAACGGGTAAAATTCATGCAAGATGTCGGTTTGGGTTATCTCGAACTTAGTCGTGCCGCCAATACTCTCTCTGGTGGGGAAGCTCAACGTATTCGCCTCGCTACCCAAATCGGTTCCGGCCTCCAGGGTGTACTTTACGTGCTGGATGAGCCATCGATTGGTCTCCACCAGCGTGATAATGATAAGTTAATCTCCACCTTGAGACATCTGCGCGATCTCAGAAATACCGTGCTGGTGGTTGAACATGATGAAGACACTATGATGAGTGCAGATTATTTAATCGATATTGGTCCAGGAGCTGGTGCGCGCGGTGGCCAGGTAATTTCTGCTGGTACGCCAGAGGAAATCGCGAATGACCCAGAGTCTCTCACTGGTAAATATCTCTCAGGTACTAAGAAAATCTCCGTACCCAAAACCCGTCGCAAACCGAAGCTCAATCAATATCTTACCGTGGTCGGCGCCAGGGAAAATAACTTGAAAAACCTCACGGTTAAATTCCCCCTCGGGGTGATGACGGTGGTTTCTGGTGTCTCCGGTTCTGGTAAGTCCACTCTAGTCAATGAAATCTTAGCTAATGAACTACTTGCCCGTCTTCATCGTGCTCAAACCGTGGCTGGTGAACATGATCGTATTGATGGTATCGATAATCTCGATAAATGTATCGTGATAGACCAGAGTCCAATTGGTCGTACGCCACGTTCGAATCCGGCTACCTATACGGGTGTCTTTACCGCCATCCGAGAACTTTTCGCCGCTCAACCAGAGGCAGAAATTCGTGGTTATAAGGCCGGCCGTTTCTCTTTCAATGTCAAAGGTGGTCGCTGTGAGACCTGTCAGGGTGACGGTGTGAATAAGATTGAGATGCACTTCTTGCCGGATGTCTATGTGACTTGTCCAACCTGTCACGGCAAGCGTTATAATCGTGAAGCGCTCGAGGTGAAATACAAGGGTAAGGATATTTCGGATGTTTTAAATATGACCATTGACGAGGCGGTCGAGTTCTTCGAAAATATTCCTGCTATTGCTAATAAACTGAAGACTATTCAAGAAGTCGGTCTCGGCTATATTCGTCTCGGTCAGTCTGCTACTACTTTTTCGGGTGGTGAAGCGCAACGTATTAAAATCGCCACCGAGCTTTCTCGTCGTTCGACCGGCAAGACCCTTTATATTTTGGATGAGCCGACCACTGGTCTGCATACCGATGATGTGAATCGCCTCTTGAAAATCCTAGATCGCTTGGTTGCCGGCGGTAATACTATGGTTATTATCGAACATAATCTACATGTAATTAAAAGCGCCGACTGGATTATCGATATGGGCCCAGAAGGTGGCCAACATGGTGGTCAGATTATCGCCGAGGGTACACCAGAAGAAATCGCCAAAAATGATCAAACCCCAACCGGCATCTACCTCCGCGAGTTTCTCAAGTAAACTACAAAAATCCCTAGTCAGACTAGGGATTTTTTGAATCGGAGTATAACCAGTAGTTTATCTTATCTACTTATTCGGTAGATTATCTTATCTAATCGCTAAGGTTTCGCGCAGCTTGTCAGACAATTGATTAATTTTCAGAGTCTTGTTGGCTTTTGAATTTTCTACATTGATTTTCGAAAGCATCAGAGCGCGCTGTAAATTCCAATCGGTAATTAGTGCAGAGAAAATTGTGCCCGCAATAATCGTCGCCGCTACATCGCGCGTCACTTTCAGGTCTTTATTTTGAAAATCTTCCTTAAACACTCCCGCCAGGATTTGGTTTTCGGTTATATAAATTAATTTTAAGGTCGAAAGCGTACCTAAAATTTGTTTCACTCGCATCATTTGCGATTTTTCACCCATCACGAATATGATTTCTGCCCGCTGCAAAAGGCGATAAAAAGTCGTCAAATTCGTTTTGCTTAAATCTGGCGCACTCAGTAATTTTGGCATTTCCGATCGATCGAAACACCACGCTAATTTAGCTTTTGGATGTGATTCTAAGTAATCCAAAATCGCCTTAATCTGCACGTTATTTAATTCTGCCGACCAATCGATGTAAAGGTAATCGAATTTGGCCGTGCGCTTTTCTAAAATTTTGCCATTAAAATCACACTGCTTGACAAATTCTGGCGCCAAATTAATGTAGTTATTTTTCGAAAGTAAAATATATTGAAAATCATCACAAGTTTCTGGATTTTCCGGACTAAAAGCCGTCTCGGTTTCAATCCGAAAATTCGAAATTACCTCATCGGCCAGTTTCTGGCCGGTCATGATGCTGAAGCGATCGTTGTAGTATTTCTCACCGCCGTCATAAACCAAATCC
>CAUUCN010000018.1:0-16790 GCA_963543945.1 uncultured Candidatus Saccharibacteria bacterium | reverse complement strand
TAATCTCTACGTCACGATTATCCGCGGCACACCTCTTCTAGTGCAGCTCTTAATTATGTATTACGTAATTTTTGCCGAGTATCGCGCTATGCCGAAAATCATCGTCGCCGCCGTAGCCTTTTCACTCAATAGCGGCGCTTATATTTCAGAAATCATCCGTGGCGGTATTGAGAGTGTCTCTAATGGCCAAAAAGAAGCCGCGAGATCTCTCGGTCTTTCAGAATTTTATGCTCAACTCTATATTGTAATGCCACAGGCGCTCAAGAATTCCTTACCTAGTCTCATCGGCGAGGGAATTTCACTCTTTAAGGAGACCTCTATCGTCGGTTGGATCGGCCTCGGTGATATTATGCGTGGTGCTGACGATATTCGTTCCTTAACTGCCACCGCTTTCGAATCTCTGGTGGCTGCCGCAATTATTTATTTGGCTATCACCTTAATCTTTACTAAAATTATGTCAAAAGTGGAAAAGAGGTTGGCTTAAAATGTCTATTATTGTGAAGAAACTGGAAAAAAGTTTCGAAAATCAAAAAGTTCTCCGTGGTATCGACCTCGAAATTCAAGACGGCGAAACCGTAGTCTTGGTTGGATCTTCCGGTTCCGGGAAGTCTACTTTCTTGCGCTGCTTAAACTTGCTAAACGTTCCAGATAAGGGTCAAATTTTTATCGATGGACAGGAGATCACAAATCCAAAAACCAATCTCAATAAGCTTCGTGCTAAAGTTGGTATGGTTTTTCAAAGTTTTAATCTTTTTGAAAATCTTAATATCATAGAAAATATCAAGCTCGCTCCCAGAAAAGTCCTACATCTATCGAATAAACAGGCAGAAAAAGAAGCCATAGAGTTACTAAAACGGGTGGGTTTAGCGAATAAAGCTTATGATTATCCGAAGAATCTTTCCGGTGGCCAAAAACAGCGTGTCGCTATCGCTCGCGCCTTAGCCATGCATCCAGAGGTAATTTTGTTCGATGAGCCGACCTCTGCGCTCGATCCAGAAATGGTTGGCGAAGTACTCGAGGTCATTAAAGATCTTGCCAAAGATCACAGCCGTACTATGGTGATTGTCACTCATGAAATGAGTTTTGCCAGAGAAGTGGGGACGCGACTGATTTTTCTCGATAAGGGGAAAATTATTGAAGATGGTGAGCCGCATCAGGTAATGGATCATCCGACTACTGAACGGGCCGCTCGTTTCTTTCAAAATATAAAAAATTAAAGGTATATGCTAAAATAAATATATGACGCTCGTAATGAGACTTAAAAAGAAATTTTATTTTTTAGCTGCGAATTATTTTCGTTTTTTTGCCAATATCTCGCTTAGGCGCTGGAAACCTCGTGTAATTGCCATTACTGGTTCAGTGGGTAAGACTACCATGTTAAATTTAGTCGAATCTACTCTGAAAACCAAGGCACATTATTCCTTTAATGCTAATTCCGCCTTTGGCGTAGCCTTTGACATTGTTGATATGGACGGTGTGCGTGGCAGCAAGTGGCGCTGGCTTAGCTTAATAATCGGTGTGCCATTTAAATCGCTTTTTTACACCCATCGTGAAAAGTTTTATATTGTCGAAATCGATGGAGAACGCCCACACGAAGCCGAGTTCCTCGCCAAATGGCTAAAACCAGAAGTCACGATTTGGGTTTCCTTAGGTCTTTCACATGCCGTGCAATTCGAAAATCAGGTCGAAGCTGGTATCTTCCCAAATTTAGAAAAAGCCATTACGCATGAATTTGCTACTTTACCAGAAAATACTCAAAAATTAATTCTCATCGATAAGGATGTCGACTTGATGAATCGTGCGATTGATAAAATTGTCGCCAAAGGCAAAACTAAGGCCGAAGTCATTAAATGTAGCAAGAGTGAATTATTGAATTATACTGTTTATCCAAATAAAACTGAGTTCGTTATGAATTTCTCCAGCCAACCAAAACTAAACGAATTCACTATTACCTTTAAAAATCCGATGCAACGCGATTTGGCGATTCAGTTATCTATGTTATCCAAGCTTTGCGAGTATCTTCATATTCAAATCCCGAGTGACTTTTCCGATATGCGTGAAGCTCCTGGACGTAATACTTTCCTAAAGGGGATTAATAATTTAAAAATTATCGATAGTAGTTATAACGCTCACTTAATCTCTATGGAATCGATCCTTAAAATGTACCATTCAATGCGTACTCAACATAAATGGTTGGTAATCGGGGATATGGTCGAGCAAGGCAGTATCGAGCGACATGAACACGAAAAACTTGCCGATGCAATTATTGCGTCTAACCCCGAACAAGTAATTTTAATCGGTCGGCGTACCCACGAATATACCTACCCAATCCTTCAGAAGCAGGGGATTAAGGTTGATGCCTTTGATGATCCCAAGCAAGCTCTCGAATTCATTCAACAAAATGCCGTAAATGGAGAAACTATTCTCTTTAAGGGTAGCCAATATCTCGAATGGATTATTGAAAAATTATTATTAAACTCAAAAGACGCTGAGCGTCTGCCACGCCGCGAAAAAGCTGCAGAAAAGCGTCGTGGAAAAAGGGGACTTAACTAATGAAAACTTTATATATTATTCATGGCTGGACCTACACCGTCGAACCATGGACCAAAACTATCGAAATTTTACGCGATAAATATCAGATTGAAGTTAAAATACTGCATGTTCCAGGTCTCACCGAACAAAGTCAAAAAGTCTGGACCATTAATGATTATGTGCGCTGGGCCAAGCGTGAACTTCCAGATGAAGCCGTGGTCCTTGGCCATAGTAACGGCGGCCGTATTTTGATGAATCTCACCATCAAACATCCGAAAAAACTTTCACATTTAATTCTTCTTGATAGTGCCGGTATTTATGAAAAATCCTTGAAGCGTGATTTTTTGCGCGGACTCAGTAAAGCTTTTGGCATTTTTAAGCGAGTGCCGATCCTGCGTAAGATTTTTCATAAATTAGTTGGCGCTTCTGATTATGCTCATGCGCCGGAAAATATGAAGAAGACTCTCGCTAATATGCATGAATCTGATAAAAATCTCGATCCGTCACGCATTAAGGTAAAAACTTCGATTCTTTGGGGTGAAAATGATCAAATTACGCCGCTTCGCCAAGGCAAAAAGCTTCATGAGCTGATTTCTGGTAGTACTCTCTATTTCTCTGATAAATGGCGCCATGCTCCATATATCGATGATCCAAAAGGTCTGGCCAAAGCCATCAATGAGGTATTAGCCTAATGAAATTTATTGCGCACGCTAGCCAATTTTGTTTGAAGAAAACCCTCAGACAATTATTTGCCTTTGGCTTCAAAAAAGATTCTGAAAAATTGAAATCGTATATTGCTGAACGTTATCAAGTTGAAGCAGAAAATGTTGCACTTTATGGTTCAGGGCGTACTGCGCTTTCTGAGGCTATTAAATATTTCACTAAGCCTGGGGATAAGGTGGCGATTACGGCTTTGACTTGCTTCGCAGTGGTGGAAGCTGTGCGAAGTGCTAACTGTAAACCGGTTTATCTTGATGTCAATCTCAAAAATCTTCACTTTGACGCGAAAGCCCTCGAAAAAGCTTGTGTGAATAATCCGGAAATTAAAGCGGTGATCGTACAGAATAATTTGGCTTACTCGTGTGATATAGCGAATATCGAATCTGTCGCTAAAAAATACAACCTCGCGCTAATTGAAGACCTTGCCCACTGTGTCGGCATGGATTATTCAGATGGTCGTGAAGCTGGTATGGTCGGGGATGCCGTGATTATGAGTTTTGGTAAAGGTAAATCCCTCGATCTGATTTCTGGTGGATTATTATTCCTTCGTAAAACTGATAAGCGCAAAAAATCCTTCGCCGTTCCAGTCGACCTACCAAGTCTTGCTGACCGCTTCCGCACTCGTATGTATCCACTTTTCGGTGCGATCACCCGTGGTCTCTTCCGTTTACATATTGGCCGCCTAAATTTTGGTCGACTCTATACTGCGTTTCTTTTGAAGACTCATCAAATCCAGAAGTCGGCCGATGCCAAGCTAGATAGTTCGATTCGTCTCACGCATTGGCAGGCTAAGCTGGCTCTGAGAGATCTAAAGAAAATTAAACACCGCACCCCACTTCGTCGTTTCTATTTTGTCGAAAATCGGGCAGAATTATTAGAAAAACTCACCGCCGCAGGCTTTATTATGGATGATATTTGGTACAGTTCTCCGGTTTCACCCGAAAGATACTATACCCGAGCTAATTTTAATGAAAAAGCTTGCCCGAACGCGGTTTTCGCCGCTGAACATCTGATTAATCTGCCAAATTGGTTAAATATTTTTGAGCTTGCCGAAGCAAGACATCTCATTAATCAATACGAAGTTAATTCTCAAGGTGAAAAAATCACTCCCTTCACTACCAAAAAATCTCTATCCGAAACTGAGGTAGAGCAAATCGATGCTCTTCGCCACGCCGCCTCTCACACTAATTTCTTGCAGTCCAAACAGTGGTATGAAGTCAATAAATCCATCGGCCATAAACCTATCTTCTTGATGTTTAGTGAAAAATCTTATTGTCTGGCCATTATTAAAGATGCAAAGCGTGGTCGTTTTCTCGAGATTCCGTGCGGACCAATTCTAGATTATACTAATCGTAATGAATTGGAACTGGCTATGGCTGAAATTTACCGCTATGCCAAGCAAAATAATTGTGTCTTCGTGCGTTTTCGTCCAAATCTCGAGGAGACCCCAGAAAATCGTGCACTTATCGAGTCGCTTCCGTCGCTTTCTGCCTCCTATTTTCTTCATGCCGAAAATACTATTTTCGTTGATCTCACCCAGTCTGAAGAGGATCTTTTGAAAAACATGCGTCGTCAAACTCGTTATGAGGTGCGTCGTTCAGAAAAATTAAATTTTAAGGTAGAAAAGTCTAACAGTCCAGAAATTCTCCGTGAATTTCACCAGATTCAGGCTGAAACTGCCAAACGTCAAGGCTTTATTCCGCCACGTCGCAAGGATCTCAATGCTTATGCCAAGGCTTTCGGCTCTGATCTTCAGATTTACCGCGCCACCCTCGATGGTAAACCAGTAGCTTACGGCTTAGTCTTAACTGATGCCTTAGAAGGTGACTACTTTGAGGCAGCCTCCACCGAACTAAATTACAAATTCCCAGGCGCCTATGCCCTGCAGTGGTATGTGATGAGAGACCTGAAAAAACAAGGAAAACTTCGCTATAACCTCTGGGGTATTGCACCAGCCGGCCAAAAGAATCATAAATTTGCCGGGGTCACCACTTTCAAGACTGGCTTTGGCGGTGAAAAATTTGATTATTTGCATGCTCATGACCTTCCAGTCAAAAAACTTCACTACGGTCTGATTCGACTCGTCGAAGACGCTCGTCGCAAAAAACGTCATCTATAAATTAAAAAGGAAACTATGAAATACACCGTCAAAACCGTCGAAAAACAATCTGAGTGGGATGAATTTGTCACCGCGCATCCGGATGCTAACTTTTTGCAATCCTGGGATTTTTATGAATTCTATCGTTCTCGTGGTTTTGATATAGTGCGTCGTGGTATTTATGACGAGAATGGTCAGCTCGTCGGAGTTTATGCCGGCGAAGTTGAACCAGCCAAGCGTGGGCGTCATCTTGCCGTAGCTGGTGGACCGATTTTTGATTGGACCAACCAAGAAGTTAAAAAACTGATTTTCGACGACATGAAATTACAAGCGAAAAAATTAAAATGTACTTTCGTCCGTGTACGCCCACAACTCGAGAATACCCCAGAGAACGCGAAGATTTTTCAGCAACTCGGCTTCCGTAAGGCTCCGATGTATCTTTCAGTCGAATTCGCTGGTGTGCTTAATCTAGAAAACTCTGAAGAAGAAATCTTAAAAAATATGCGTCAGCGTCTGCGCCGTGCATTACGTAAAGCGGAGAAAAATCAAATCATCATCGAGAAAACTTCCGACCCGAAAGCGATTCATGATTTTTATCAAATTGAATTGCAAACCGCTAAACGCCATGATTTTTATGCCTTTTCCGAAGATTTTCTCACTAAACAGTTTGCTGCATTTGCCAAAAATAACGAGGCGGTGCTCTACATCGCCAAGCTCAATGGTGAAATCCTTGCCGAAAACTTCATGATTTTCTACGGCAATGAAGCCTCTTATCATTACGGTGTATCTTCAGAACTCGGCACTAAGTATTCCGGTGCCCCTCTTCTTCATATGGAAGCCATGCGCGACGCCAGAAAACGTGGTATTAAGCGCTATAATTTCTGGGGTATTGTCGATGAAAACGACACTAATCATCGCTTCTATGGCGTCTCGGTTTTTAAACGCGGTTTTGGCGTAGAAGAATTGAAATACCTCGAAGCCAGAGACCTTGTTTTAGATAAAATCTCTTACTATACTAAGACTCTTCCGATTGAAACTCTGCGCCGTAAAGTTCGCCACGTTTAGGATTTTTTAGTTGATTAAACACCTCCTCGAATTTATAAAACGAATTCGAGGTTTTTTGTGGTATTTTAGTAAACTCAGCTTTATTTTCTATTTTATGCTAAAATAAGCATAAGAATTAACAAGGAAAATTATATGTCAATCAAGCGAAAATACATTGATAGCCACTGGCTAATCTTCGCATTGCAGGGTGTGTTGGCACTTCTTTTCGGCTGGTACGCCCTCTTTACTAACCTTAACAGTCTCGAGGCAATTATTGTGATTGCTGGTACGGTTTTGCTCGGTCTCGGTATTATCGAGATGCTGAACCTCCTTACTCGTACCCACTTGAAGGAAACCTGGGGTCTTTCACTCCTCATGGCCGTCCTAGAAATCGCCACGGCTTTCACCATGCTTTTTGCCAAGGATCAGAACGCCATCTGGCACCTCGCCATCATTGGTCTCTACACCATTACGCGCGGTATTCTGGAGATCTTCATTGGTCTCGGCTCCGTGGATGATTTGACAGACCGCTTTATTTGGGTGCTCACTGGTATTTCCGGCTGTATTATCGGCATCGTGGTGGTTAATGCTGGACATCTCGGTAATCTGCCATTTATTAAATATTTTGGCTCCTACATGATGATTTTTGGTATCTCTAATCTGATTTATGCCATCCATAATAAAGAACAAAAACACGAATACGAAACCGAGCTTCGTGAAAAACGTGAAGAAAATCGTGCTAAGTCTATCAAAAATGCTAAAAAGATTGCTGCCGTCAAGGAACTCTCCGTGAAGCCAGATCGTGTCTATAAGTCAAAGAATCTTGGCGAAAAGGCTGCAAATAAGGCAGTCAAAAAGTCTGCCCATAAGAAGTCGAAAAAACCAACTGCTAAGAAAATTTCTAAAAAATAGAACTCATCCTAAATAGGGCCACAAGCCCTATTTTTTATTTAACAAGTTTATTCACCCCTGCAATCTTTGACTATTACGCGTCAATCTTGTATAATAAAGACTCAAGGAGAAATTATGAAATATAAGTTACCTACCAAGGCAGTTATTACTGACGCTGGCTTTGCTAGCCGCTATCTACCAATTACTAAAACCGTACCTAAGGCCATGCTCCCACTTGGCAATCGTCCAATCATGCAACTCGTAGTTGAAGAATGTGTGGATGCCGGCATCAAAGAAATTATCATCGTCGCCACTCCAGAAGGTAAGGGGATTTACGAAGATTATTTTAATAACTCGGTTAACCGTATTCGTAAGCAACTCGCCTCTCAGGGCAAGCTTGATCGCTATGCTCCAGTACAACGTGTTCTCGATTTTCCAAAAATCACCGTCATTGAGCAAGATCAAAGCTATCCATACGGCAACGGTTCTCCAATTGCTTCCGCCCGTCCTTACATTCGCGACGATGAGGCCTTCGTGGTGGCCTATTCTGACGATGTAGTTTTCGGTCATTCTGATATCAAAACCTTGATTGATTCATACAAAAAGCATGAAGATGCTAAGGCAATCATTATTTCTCAAGAAATGCCACGCGAAGTTTTGAATAAGTACGGCATTATCAAACTTCGTGACGCAGAACTTCAAACTCTCGAAAATATTATCGAAAAACCAGCTATTGATCAGGCTCCATCTAATCTTACTTCCTACGGTCGCTATCTTTTGACACCAGAAGTTTTTGAGCACCTTGATCCAAAGAATATTGGTCTCGATAATGAACTCTGGACGGTCGACGCGATTACCAAGATGGCTGAAACTGGCAATGTCTATGTCGAAAAAACTAAGGGTCGTTGGATGACTACTGGTGATCCAAAGAATTACGCTCTTGCTTCACTTGCTTATAACTTCATGTATGAAGACTTTGGTGAAGATATTAAGAAATTCATTCGCGAAATCTAAATTCACCACAAAGCTAATTACGAAGATTACGATATACCCGTAATCCGCTAGACTAAGAAAATATAACTGGCAGCTCCAGTTATATTTTTTATTTCATCGAACTTATGCTAAAATAGTTAGAAGAAAGGTTTATATGAATACAGCAGAATGGATTTTAGTAGCGATTTTATCAATGACTTTGTTGGTCTTTCTGGTGGTCGGAATTATTTTCTTGGTTAAATTCATTCACTTGTTGTCAGAGATTGAAATCATGGTGCAAACTGGCCAATCTATCGCTGAAAAAGCCGATGATGTAGCAGATAATATTAAGGATATGACCTCGGTCGGGCCTCTCGCGAAAAGCTTAGTGAAAGATATTTTGACCAAGAAGCTGATGAGCTTTATTAACCCATCTAGGTCTCGTACTTCTGCTAAAAAGACTACTGCAAAAAAGTCTGCAAAGTAATATAATATAAATATACTTAACAAAAAGGAGGAATATGAAAAAATCTACTGGTCATTTTGTTCTCGGCGCCATTTTTGGTATGGCTCTTGGTGCGATTGCTGGGGTTCTTTCTGCTCCAAAGTCTGGCAAAGAAACTCGTGCTGAAATAAAGGCCAAAGGTGGTAAAATCTACCGCGATCAAAAAGAGAATCTAGGCAAGATTTATCACGAACAGAAAACTAATTTTGGAAAATTTAAGCGAAAATTTGCAAAGAAAGCTGCTGAGATTGAAGACGAGGTTGTAGAGCCTGTCGAAGACGCAGTTTCTGAAGAATTAACCGACGATACTGAGGAGTAAATGTCGGCGCCCGCAGAGGCCTCTCCATCTACCGAGGCAAATAACGACGATTTTTTGAAGTTTTGCGAAGAAATTGATTCACCGGACCATATCTTGGCTCCGGCGGATTTTGTGCATCTGCATAATCACACGCATTATTCGCTTCTTGATGGTCTGACCAAGGTTCCAGATCTCATTAAGTATGTCAAAGAAACCGGCATGCAAGCTGTGGCGGTCACTGATCACGGCACCATGTCGAGCTTGATCGAGCTTTATAAGGAAGGTCAATCCGATTCTGGTTCTCGAAGCATATGTGGCGGCCAGGAAACGTACCGATAAGGATCCCGCCCACGATAAGGTGCGTTATCACATTACTTTGCTCGCCATGAACGACCAGGGTTTCGAAAATCTCTGTCGTCTAGCAACTGAAGCAGAAATTAACGGTAAATACTACAAACCTCGTATTGACCATGAAATCATGGAAAAATATAACGAGGGCATTATTTGTCTCTCTGGCTGCGCGAGCTCGGAAATTTCCGTGCGTCTCAAAAATGGCGACATGGACGGCGCCAGAAAATTAGTCGATTGGTATAAAGAGGTTTATAAAGACCGTTTCTATCTTGAGATGCAAGATCATGGCCACCCAGAATCACCGACTCACTGGGAAGTCCAAGATCGCATCAATCAAGGCTTACAACAAATTGCCAAAGAAACTGGTCTCCCGCTTGTTGTTACCTGCGATGGTCACTACCTCAAACACGAAGACCAGGATGCTCACGAAATTCTCCTCTGTATCGGTACGGCTGCCAATCTTTCCGACCAAAATCGTATGACTTTGAAGGACTTCCAACTTCACGTCATTCCTCCACAAGAAATTATTGATCGTTGGGGTAAGGAATATCCTGACGCTATCAAAAATTCTCGCAAGATTGCCGAGCGCTGTAATGTCGATATGAAGCTCGGACGCATTTTGATTCCGAAGTTTCCCGTACCAGAAGGTGAGACCGATAAAACTTATCTCGATAAGTTGGTTTTTCGTGGCCTGGCTTTTCGCTATGGTGGTAAAACTCAGGAAGAAGTGCAGGATTGGTCAGTCGAAGAATGTCGCAAACTATTATCTCCAGAAATTCTTGAACGTATCGATTATGAATTAAGTGTCGTCGACCGTATGGGCTACAATGGTTACTTCCTAATCGTACAAGATTTTATTATGTGGGGTAAGACCAAGCGTATTATTTATGGCCCAGGCCGTGGTTCGGCTGCTGGTTCCATTCTAGCTTACGCTCTGCGTATTACCGAGCTTGATCCGATGAAATACGGTCTCCTCTTCGAGCGTTTCTTGAATCCGGACCGTGTCTCCATGCCGGATATTGATACCGATATCCAGGATACCCGTCGCGACGAGGTGATTGAATATTGTACTGAAAAATATGGTAAAGGTCGCGTAGCGAACATTGTGACCTTCGGTAAAATGATGGCTAAAAACGCCGTGCGTGACGTAGCCCGTGTACTCGAGGTACCTTATGCGGAAGCTGACCGTATCGCCAAACTCGTGCCAGATCCGGTAATGGGTCACCATGTCAAATTAACTGACGCTATCAAAACCGCGCCCGATCTCAAGCATGAATATGAACATAATCCGGTCGCTAAGCGCGTAATCGATTATGCTTCCAAGCTCGAAGGTACCATTCGCTCTCACGGTGTGCACGCCTGTGGTGTGGTGATTGCGCCTGATGAATTGGTCAAATTCTTGCCACTCGAAGTTTCCGCTAAGGGTCCACTAGCCACGCAGTATCCTTCGACTCAGGTCGAGGAATTAGGCCTTCTTAAGATGGACTTTTTGGGTCTTTCTAACCTTTCGGTAATTAATAATGCCTTACGTATGATCCGTAAGGTGTATCATGATGACGTCGACCTCTACAGTATTCCGCTCGATGACCAAAAATCTTATGAACTTTTGCAACGCGCCGAAACCACTGGTGTCTTCCAGCTAGAATCGGCCGGTATGAAACGCTATTTGAAGGATCTTCGCGCCAGTAGTTTTGAAGATATCATCGCTATGGTGGCCCTTTATCGACCTGGCCCGATGCAGTTTATTGATTCCTTTATTCGTCGTAAGCACGGGGAAGAACCGATCACTTATCTTCACCCAGGTCTTGAAAATGCCCTAAAATCTACCTACGGTATTTTGATTTATCAAGAGCAGTTCATGCAGATCTCTAAGGAGTGGTGTGGATTTACTGGTGGTCAGGCTGATACCTTGCGTAAGGCTGTAGGTAAGAAGAAGGTCGATTTGATGAATAAGGTGAAGCCGGAGTTTATTAAGGGTGCACAAGAGGTGGGTGGTGCCACCGAGGAGCAGGCTGAAACTTTCTGGTCACAGCTGCTTGACTTCGCGAACTACTGTTTTAATAAGTCCCACGCCGCGTGTTATGGCCTAGTGGCTTATTGGACGGCTTACCTCAAGGCGCATTATCCTGATGCCTTCATGGCTGCACTGATGACCTCTGATATGCGCTGGACTGATCGTCTAGCTATTGAGATTGCTGAATGTAAGCGCATGGGTATCAAGGTGCTTGGCCCAGATATTAATCAGTCTTATTCCGACTTCGGTATCGTGGGCGGGGAGAACACCATTCGTTTCGGTCTAGCTGCGATTAAAAGTATGGGAAAGGCCTTAGTGGAAGATATCGTTATTCCTGAGCGCGATAAAAATGGACCTTTCAAGTCGGTCTGTGATTTTGCGGCACGTGTCGACGGTTCCAAATTTAATAAAAAATCTTGGGAATCCGCTATCAAAACCGGCGCCTTCGACCGCTTTCATAACCGTACCGACCTTTTGTTTAATCTCGAAGATATTCAAGCCTATGGTGCCAAAGTCCAAAAAGATAAGGCCTCTGGTCAAACCGACCTCTTCGGTATGATGGGCGATGCCGGCTCGATTCCAGAACCAGTTATTCAACCATCGCCAACTCAAGTTTCCGAAAAGGATCAACTACTTTGGGAGCGTGATTTGATGGGGCTTTATCTTTCTGCTCATCCGCTCGATAAATACGATACTTATTTCGAAGAGCAAACCCACCCATTCTCACTGGTCACTCCAGAAAATGATGGTAAACAGGTAATTGTTGGTGGTATTATTACCAATATTCGTACCATTCTCACTAAATCTAATACCAAAATGGCCTTCGTGAAGATTGAAAGTAAGACGTCTGAACTCGAATTCTTAGTCTTCCCGAAAACCTACGAAGAATATAATGACCGTCTCGCGGTCGATAATGTAATTAAGGTTACCGGTCGTATTAACGCTAAAGATAAGGACGGTAATATTACTTCCGATGTGAAAATTATCGCCGAATCCATCTCCGTTCTTTCTGATGATAAGCTTTCTTCCTATGAGTCCACCGGTACGCGTCTGGCCGACCCAGCGGAAGCCCCGAAAAAGGAATTCCGCCGTCGTAAACCAGCTGGTGAAGATGCTGCCAAGCCAAAATCTACCGATGTTCCAACTGTCACAATTTCTAAATCAGCCGCCAAGAAAAGCGATTCTGATAAATCCACATCTGATGCCAAGTCAAGCGCTGCTGCTTCAAAAACAGCTAAGCCTGCAGCTACTAAACCTGCTTCCGCAAAATCTGAGGATGTTAAGTCTGCCACTGCAGGGTCTACTAAAACCACCACCACGTCGGAAGAACCCGAAGCCCCGAAGCGCATTATCGCGCCAGAAGCTGATCCTCGTAGCCTCAAGCTTTTTGTTCTGGTGGAAAACCCCCAAAATACCGCCACACTCACTTCGATTCGTGAACTTTGTGATGAATCACCAGGTTTTTCAGAAATTATTCTCGTACTCAAAGACGGCGAAATTAAAAAACCGCTCCGCATGCCATTCCGCATCGAAGCTAGTCCAGAGTTGATTTCTGGCCTCAAAGATCTAGTCGGTGAAAATTCTGTGGTCCTAAAATAGTAGTTGGCCGACGAAAAATTCATTCACCAAAATCAAACCAGAATTATTCCAGAATTCAACTACAAAAATTAAAATGCCTATGCTAAAATAATACTAATGAAAAAGGGTGGTCATGAATAAACTTGCGAAGTTTTTGAATGCGCATATTTCTGGTCTGGTTACGGACAAGCCGGAGATTCTTGCAGCTTATTCACGCGATATGAGTGTGCTGGAAATGATGCCACGCTTTCTTTGTATTCCGAAAACTGCAGAAGACATTCAATTTATCTTGCGCTTCAGCGCTAAGTTGGCTAAAAAGGGTTATAATCTGCCGATTGGTGTGCGCGGTGCCGGTCTCGATACTACGGGTGCCGACCTGACTGACGGTCTCTTGATTTCCATGGAAAAATTTAACACCATCGAAGAAATCGATACCCGTGAAAGTCTAGTCCGGGTGAAGGCTGGTATTACTCTCGGTGAATTAAACGATGCATTGGCACTCTTCGGTTTAGAACTTCCTGTAGTTGCCTCTAGAAAACAGACCATCGGTGGCCTAATTTCCACCGCTCTCATCGATGAGGCCGCCAAAAAATACGGCAGCATCTATTATTTCACTGATCGTATCGAAGTAGTTTTACCAAATGGTGAAATTTTCCAGACTACTAGCCTGACTAAGCGTGGTATTAAATTGGCTCAGTTGAAAGCAGATGATCAAAACGCCAAAACCAATACCACCATCTATGACTTGACTGAGAAAAATCAGGCAGTAATCGCCAAAATTCGTGAATCCGTCCATAATCGCTCCGGTTATCGTATGGTGACCGAGGTAAACCGCGAAAATAAGCCGTTCGATGTGCTGCCAATTTTCTTTGGCGCCCAAGGTACTCTCGGGGTTATTACAGAGGTAATTTTAAAGGTTCAGCCAATTCAATATCACACTCGCCAGTATGTTTTTGAATTTACTTCAATTAATCAAGCCCTCGCTTTCTCAGAAAAAGCCAAAGAGCTTGAACCACGCACCATGAATCTTTATGATGGTCGCATATTTAAGACTCTCGAGAGCCTCGGTCGCAAGGCAAAGCTCCTCGAATCAAATACTGCCACTGCCCAGTCTGCTGCCAAGTTTTATATCTATCTAGATTTTGCCGAAAACTTCTTCCGTATTAGAAAGATTGACCGCGAGATTGAAAAATTACGTCCCTTGGCCGATAAGTCCTACGTCGATCAGGAAAAATACAAAGCCGATTTTAATAATTTTAATTTTGGCCTTAAATTATATCTCAATAGTCACGATACAGCGGAAAAACTCGCCATCGTCGATAAGACTTCGATTCCAGCCGAAAAATTGCCAGATTTTCTGCGTAATCTGCAGCCTCTTGAACAAAAATTCCATCAAAACCTACCTGTTTTTGGCTCACTTCTCACCGATCTTTATTCGATTCGACCAGAATTTGACCTTACCGACATTTTGAATCGCAAAAATCTCATTTTCTTCTTACAGTCGTACGCCAAAAACATTTACGAAATAGGTGGCTCGCTCTCTGGTGGTTTTGCCGAAGGTCGCACCTTAAGTGTGATTACCAGCGCGCGGACTGATCAGGAAATTAAAGAATTTTATCATCAAATTCGCCAAACCTTCGATCCCGACAATATTATGTCTCCTGGAGTCAAACAGGGTGCCACATTGACCAATTTTGTGCGTCATTTGCGTGAAGCTCCTCTGATCGGTTTTATTGAATACTAAGCTTATGGTTTTCCACAGCAAATGTTGTAAATATAACTATCTCTCGATATGTTATAATTAAGGCATGAAAGTTACTACAAAGAATATATCTGAGACCAAGGTGGAAATTACCGTTACTCTAGATAAGAACGATTTGCAGACTGCTAAGGAACAGGCTGTGGCTCGTCTTGCTAAGGAAGTTAATGTCCAGGGCTTCCGCAAAGGTAAGGTTCCTGCCGAAATCGCTGAAAAACACATCAATCCTAATGATCTTGCTTCGACTACTGCGGATATCGCCGTTCGTCGCACCGTGCCGCTCGCTTTTTCTGAAGCTAAAAAGGCGCCATTGATGATTCCTAATGTGGAAATTACCAAATTTGTCCCTGATGAGACTCTTGAATACAAGGCTGAGGCTGATATTTTGCCAGACATTAAACTCGGTGATTTCAAGAAATTGAAAGTCAAGCGTGAAGACATCGCTGTTAAAGAGGTTGACGTGATGGATGTAATCGCTCGCGTGCGTGAGGCTTATGCTGAAAAGGCTCCAGTCAAACGTGCTGCTAAGATGGGCGACGAAGTAGTGATTGACTTCGAAGGATCACTCGATGGCGTAAAATTCGAAGGTGGTGCCGCCAAAGATTTTAAGTTAAAACTCGGTTCTCATGCCTTTATTCCAGGTTTTGAAGAGGGAATTGTTGGCCACGAAACTGGTGACCGTTTCGATCTCGAACTTACCTTCCCTAAGGATTACCACGCCGAAAATCTTGCTGGCAAGAAGACCGTCTTTAACGTTCTCGTTAAGCAAATCAATGAATTTAAGCTTCCAGAACTCGACGACGAATTTGCCAAAAAATGTGGTCCGTTCGAAACTTTTGATGCCTTGAAGGCTGATATTGAGAAAAATCTCACTGAACAAAACCGCGTCAAGGCTGACGAAAAGTTCAAGGATGACCTCGTCGAAGCTCTCGTGAAGTCTAGCAAGGTCGAAGCTCCAGCTATTCTTATCGAAGACCAGATTCGCTTCATCCGCCAAGATATGGAGCAAAATGCTAAGGCTCAGGGTTTTACTCTTGAAGATTACCTCAAGCAAAGCGGTCAAACCGAAGAAGATTGGATGAAAGAAGTGAAGGCTCTCGCCGAAAAGCGTGTTAAGGCCTCTCTAGTCTTGCAAATTCTGGCCCGTGATCAAAAAATCGAAGTCGAAGACGAGATTGTCGAAGCTAAGATTAACGAGCTTAAAGAAGTATACAAGAAATCCAAAGAAGCTCTCGAAAGTTTGAAGAACCCTAATGTCCGCCAAGACATCAAGAACCGTCTCACCATCGAGAAAACTTTAAACTTCCTCGTCCAAGAAAACACTAAATAATTCCGTAGGTTAGAAGATAACCCCGACTAAAAATCGGGGCTATTTTTATCAAAAAAAGAGCTCTGCTGTCATAGCAGGGCTCAGTAAGCATTTAGTTAATCAGAAATCATTTTTCATAATAAGAGTCAATACCAAGAAGATTATAGGTCCAAATAAGGTTAAGATTAGCATTTTCTGGATCGATAAGTCTAAACTCTTCAAATAGGTAATATTTTTTCCCAGACTTAGAGGTAGCTTCAAAAACATCATAGTCTATGGCGTGATTAATCATAGCCTCTGTAGTCTCATCAATACTGCCAGATATCTGTTGAAAATAATCCATGAGAAGCTGTTTTTTCTCAGAGACAGATAAAGAACTCTTTACCAGTTTCTTTAAAAAGAACTCTTTATTCTTATTGTCTACGTTTTCTTCCTGAGAATATATAGAATATTTGACCACTGTTTCTTCTGGAAATTCTGTCTCTTCTGCTAATTCATACCTAAGGTCAGAATATTTTTGAGAAATTTCATCATCTAACGATCTATCTCCGTTTAGTGATTCTAGATGCCAATTCCAACCTATGCTTGGTTGGTTTGATTTTGAATTGGTTTCAAGGTTACATTTTTTAATGGACATAATAATCCTCCTTTTTGTTTTTCGCTAGAAGCACAATCAAACATTCAGATAATACTGAAAACTAAATGTTTTAAGGTGCTTA
>CAUUCN010000017.1:0-21479 GCA_963543945.1 uncultured Candidatus Saccharibacteria bacterium | reverse complement strand
AATTTTTATTATTTTTACAGCTCTATATTTTATATCCACTTATACCGCTAAAGTCAAAATTCTCATTGCACCAAAAACTGCAGAATTATATATTGACGGTAAAAAATATAAAAATTCAGATAACATCACATTAACTCCCGGAGAAAAACAAGTTCTTATAAAAGCGGATGGTTTTCTAGAATATAATAAAAAAATAAATTTTTCTAAAGAAAAAACCACACTTATTTATGAATGGCTAGAACCGACTAACGATAATAAAAATTATTATGACAATCATGAAGAAGAATCGCAACTACGAGAAACTATTGAACAATCTGGTTTTTCAATAGAACTAGATGAGTATAATAATGATCCAATTTTTAAAGTTACACCAGTCGCTAACTACAAACTCGGTTTTACCGCCTCGGCTTCTCGCGATGAAAAAGATTTTAATAAAATTACATTAAATATTGATCTTATCACCTGTTATAACGAACGCGTAGAAAAGTTGAAAAAGAATGCCGAATCTTATTTTAAACAAAAGGGAATTAATTTATCTAAATATAAAATTAATTATACCCACTGTAAAAACAACCCAACAGACCTAAAAGTTCAATCTTTTAAAGCCACCAATAAGTAGTTATTTTTTCCACCGCTTATTCCACAGACGTTAAAATCACCTGATGATTTTTGAATTTTTCCACCAAGGCGGTTTGTCGCCCCTTATCCAATTCCGAAAAAACATCATCTAGTAAAATCACTGGCTTTTTACGCGTCTCTGTTTCAATCAATTCTGCCTCATTAAATTTTAGTGCCAAAATAATCGACCGCGTTTCACCCCGGCTCGCCGTCCCATCCGCCAGCACTCCATTGAATTTAAATAAAAAATCATCCCGATGCACCCCAAACTTCGTAGCACCCCGCATTAAATCCATGCGAAATTCCGCATCTAAGCGCTTGTAGTAGTCATTTTGGCTTAATCCACATAAAGAGTCGTAATAAATTTCAATTTCATCCTCATTTTGCGCAATTGAACGATAAAGCGCCGTCATTTTTTCATTAATTCGCCCGATATAACGCTGCCTGGTTTGATTAATCGCCGTACCATATTTACTCAGCATAATATTCAGCGAAAAAAACACACTTTCACTCTCCAGACCGAATTCTTGCTCCGAAATCGCAATCTTCTTTAGTAAATCATTTCGTTGTTTCAAAGTTTTTTCATACATCAATAAATTATGATGATAATTTAAATCAAATTCCTCCAAAATTCGATCAAAATAATTTCGTCGCTTCGTTGGACTTGTGGAAATCAGGTGCATATCTTCCGGTAAAAAGAGAATTACCGGATATTTATCCTTCTTTGGCAACCTCGCGCTTTTTTTATCTTGCACTAAAAATTGTTTTTTATTTCCGTCAAAAGTCGCCACGATTTTTTCGCCGTCAGTTTTACCTAGCTCAATCCGATAAAACTCACTCTCTCGGTTCAAAATTTCTTTATCAGTCGCCTTAAAAGATTTTCCACGCAATACCAAATAAATCGCTTCAATCACCGAAGTTTTACCAATGCCGTTCGCCCCCAAAATCAGCGTCGTATCTGGTTCGATTTTTAAATAATAATCTTTATGAATCCGAAAATTATTTAATTTTACATAATCAATTAACATCTAACTCTTCAAAGGCATGATAATATGCGTATAATCGAAACTATTTTTATTCTGAATTAACACCGGCGAAAGTTTTCCGGAAATTCCGAATTTTAGCTCACCCTCATCTAGTACTAATAAAACATCATTTAGATATTTTGAATTTAAGACTACTTTTGCATCATTCGAAATTTCTGCCTCAATTTCCGATTTATTTTCTCCAAACTCATTTAAGACCGAAGAAACCACAAAAACTTGTTCATCTTTCTTTGATTCACAAACAATTGATCCGCTTGTCGCGCGCGAAAACAATGCCGCAAGTTTCACACCACGTAATAATTCCGCCTTATTCAGTAAGATTTCCACCTGGGATTTCTCTGGAATCAATTTACGATAATCCGGAAAAGCCCCGTCAATTAATTTTGAAATAATTTCAATTTCACCTAGACGAAAACGCACTTGAAATTCATCGAATAAAATTTCGATATTCTCCATATTATCCGAAATTGCCCCGAGCACATCTACGATACACTGCACTGGTACAATTGCCTTAATTTCGCTCTCGATTTTATTTATCAACTTCTTTTCTGCTAAACGATAACCATCGGTAGCTGCCACATAAAGTCCATCCTCAAAACTATTAAAGTAAATACCAGTCAACGTCGGACGCGTGGTATCTGATGAGCAGGCAATTTTTACCGCATTCATTCCCAAACGAAATTCATCAATCCCCATTTGGAAGGAAATTGCTGATTTTTCATCAAACTCTGGTAATTCTGGAAAATCTTCTGCCGCATTTCCATTAAAGACGGATTTATATTTTCCTTCACTAACCGTTAATTTTTCTTGATTTACCTGAATTTTCACCTCGCCTTTTGGTAAATTACTCACAAAATCTGCTAAAAGTTTAGCTGGTACAGTAATTTTTCCATCTTTGGCTAAAGTGGTAGGCAAGTAATAATTAATTGCCATATCTAAATTGGTGGTCACTAAAGTCACTTTATTATCTTTAGCTTCCATTAAAACATTATTCAAAATCGGTAAAGTCGTACGACTTCCTCCAGTAATTCGACTGACAATACTTAATGCTTTGGCTAACTTACTTTGTTCAACATTGATTTCCATAACTCTCCTTTCTTATATATTTATTAGTAGTATTAGTAGGCTATGTGTAAAAGTTGAAAACTGTATTTTTTATAGGGGTAATTTTTAAAATTTGCTTGTGTAAAACTGTGGGAAAAACTTGGAAAACTTTATGGAAAACTCGATTTTGTTTTCCACTCACTGTGTAAAACCTGGACTTTTCCTCAAACCAAACTGACTTTTTAGCAACCTTTTCCATTCTATTCCACATTGTTTTTCACCACTTTTCCACAATTACTTAAACGATGCCATTATTTAATAGATCACGAATTTCATTTAGCTGATCGCGTAGTACAAAATCCGTCTTTGTGTCGGTTTCAATTTTCTTAATTCCGTGCATCGCCGTAGTATGATCTTTTAATCCCACTTCGTTGGCAATTTTTGTCGTGCTCATCTGTAAATCACGCGACATAATAAACATGGCTATTTGTCTCGCGGTTTTTATATGTGCCACCCGGCTGCGCCCACAGATTTCTTCTGGAGAAATATTGAAGAAATTCGCCACCGTTTCAATTACCGTACTTGGTGAGAAAACCTTCGAGCGCGTCGTATTGCCGACTACTCCCACCATCCCCTCATTAATTACCATTAGTGGGGAAATACACTTCACGTCCGCCATCGCGATGACTTTACTGTACATACTTTCCAGGTCGCGAATATTAGTTTCCACACTCTTTGCAATATATTCGATTGCTTTGTCTTCAATTTCCACGCCATTAAATTCCGCCTTTGCGTGTAAAATCGCACAGCGATCCTCGAAAGAAGGGAATTGAATATCGTAAGCTCCGGTCTGCGTCAGACGTGAAGCTAGTCGCTCATCTACTGTCTTTAATTGACTTGGTAAACGGTCGGAAGTAATAATCACTTGGCGATTTAATTGTTGCATGTCATTAAAAATATTGAAAAATTCTTCCTGACTTTTTTCCTTACCCACGATAAATTGAAAATCATCCACAATCAAAACATCAAGTTCGGAAAAACGCCTACGGAAATCATCCATTTTACCATTACGCACTGATTGAATAAAATCATTATAAAAGTGATTAATCGGAATATATAAAATCTTAAATTCTGGATGTCTTCTCGCTAATTCATTGCCAATCGCTTCCACTAAATGGGTTTTACCCAAACCCGCCCCACCATAGAGAAAGAACGGATTATATTTCATTCCTGGATTTTCAATAATATTTTTCGCCACCGAAACCGCCAAATCATTATTCGTACCAATAATGAAATTATCCATTGTAAATTTTTCACTAAGACCGGTCCGATTTTGGCTGCGCGCATTCAAAGAGGAGTGTCTCTCTAAATCAATCCGCTGCACCGTCCCTACGCGGTCCGAGAGATTCTTGAAATTACTTCCACGAGAATTCGTAGTTTCGCGCGACTTATTATTTTTATTGGTCGCAATTAGATATTCGGTAGTTAAAACTTCAACTCCATTATTTTTTAGAGCCGCTCGTATGTCGGCGTCAAATTTTTTACAGATATTAGTCTGCATAAAAGTGTTAGGCACACTAATATGGATATGACCATCCTTATTGGAAATTAAGGAGGTGTTCGAATCTTTAAAGAATGTTAAGTAATGTGATTCTGGTAGTTTCTTTTCTAATTCAGCAAGCACATTATTCCACACATCAAACACCGACGCTACCTCCACATTAACTAACCTTGATTACCTCTATTATAACAGACCTTCAGACTTTTCCACAGGTTTAAAAAAATATTTTTTATTATATAGCTATATAAAAATTAACAGGGAAGAAGTTTTCCACAATTTTCGCCTAATAGATATACCCATGTGGAAAACTTATTGAAAAAAGTGGAAAACTAAGGTATAATTATACAAAGTTTACAAATCAGATAAAACTCTGTAATATAGTTTTATTAGTTTTAAGGAAAAATAATGCCAAAGCGTACATATCAACCACACAAGCGCCAACGCAAGCAAGAACATGGTTTCATGAAGCGTAACGCGACCAAAAACGGTCAAAAGGTACTCAAGCGTCGTCGCATTAAAGGCCGCGCTCGTTTAACTTACTAAAAAATTCACCAGCTAGTCTGGTGTTTTTTTATTTGAAAAACCTCTTATGCTATAATTATTTTAGTGAAAACTTATATTAATGTTTTTAAAACCGTGATGCGGATTGCCCCTGGTAGGCGTCTGCAAGTTTTTCAATTAATTCTTAGTTACACGATCAGTAATATTATCAAACTTCTCCCACCAATCGCCACTGCCGGGATTATTTCGGTAGTCACTAGGGCTTCGAATTTCAATGCGATCTGGTTTTATGTGATTTTATTTATTCTCTTCACTATTCTGTATTATTCCGTCAATTCCTGGAGTTATTATTTGGAAACTGGACTGGTTCGCTATTATTATTCCACTACTCAGCATCTTCTTTTTAATCATATTGCGAAAAATCCTCTAATTCTTGAATCGATTTCTAAGGGTCGCATCACCGATACTTTTACGGAAGATGTCAGTTATATGTATAGTACTGTGCGCTCTGGCGTTTATGCCTTAACTAGTTTTTTCCAGCTCTTTTTAATTTTTCTCATTTTTAGTGCCAATAATATTTTTCTCGGTCTTCTTGCCCTCGTTGTGGACGCCATTTATATTTATCTAATGAATCAAAATTCCAAAGCTGCCGCCGTACGCTTCGATGGTATTCGTAAAAGTCAGGATAAAAACTGGGATCTGCTTTTCCAGATTCTCAATAATTTAAAACAAATCACTAGTCTCAGTCTCATGCCGAGCTTAACTTCTAAAATTGTTTCTAATAACGAAGTTTTTGATATTCAAAATTCCAAGCGTTATAAAATCCTTAGCACGCGTTATTGTAAAATTCCACTGATTACTCAGATTGGCAAGATTTCCATCTATGTTTTTCTTGGCTACCTAGTTTTTAATAATCAACTAACTATCGATAAATTAGTGCTTCTCGTTGGTTATTATGAGATGGTTATCCGAAATACCGATAGTGTACTGGAAGAGCTTCTAAATCTCAGTAATTACAGCATTCGTATTAAACGAATTGATAATATTTTGAAGTTTAAGAGCAGTAATCAGATTGATTATGGCGATCTTGATAATGATTATATTGATGGGGAAGTAGTCTTCGATCACGTTACCTTTAAATTGAAAAATAAGAAAATTTTAGATAATATTTCTTTTCGCGCTCGCCCGAATGAAATCACTACTATCGTTGGTCGTCCAGGTTCCGGTAAGACTACAATCATTAATTTACTTTATCGTCTCTACGCGGCAAATTCTGGTAAAATTCTCATCGATAATGAATCAATTTATCATTATTCGAAAAAAGTTTACGCCTCAAATGTCTCTGGTGTTTTTCAAAATCCCTTTGTTTTTTCTGCCTCAATTCGAGAAAATCTCAATATTATTAATCCCAACATTAAGGAACAAAATAAGGCTCTGAAGCGTGCGCGGATTTATCAAAAAATCACCAGCCTCAAGAACCAATTTAATACTAAAATTGATTTAGAGTCTAAAGTTTTAACCGATGGTGATCTTCAAAAACTTGCCATTGCCCGCGCTATTTTAACTAATGCGGAAATATTAATTTTTGATGAAGTGACTTCTCATGCTGATCCGGAAACTATTAAGGAAATTGTGGAAATTCTCGAAGATTTGAAGCAGGATCATACAATTATTATCGTCACTCATCGTCCAGAAATGATGAAAATTGCTGATCAGGTGATTGTCTTAAAAGAAGGGAAAATTATCTCTAAAGGTAAAAATAAAGATGTACTTTCGAAATCCGCCCTTTATCGTACGCTTCGTACCGCCACTTTCGTGGAAAACTCTGACGATGAAAAAGAATTTGAAAAAAGCGATCGTTCTTCCGATATTATTCCGCTCGATTCCATCTCTAATTCTATGATAAAATAAGGTAATGTTAGCCAGTAAATACCGTTTTCATTCCAGAGGTGGCGTTAAATATACCTATCAAAAGGGAAAGACTATTCGTACCCCGAAGTTCTCCCTAGTTTTTGCACCGAATCAACATGGAAAACAACGTTTTGCTGTAGTTATTTCGAAAAAAGTTATCAAATCTGCGGTCGGTCGTAATCGTGTGCGCCGCCGTGTTTATGAGGCGATTCGTTTGAATCTTGCTGAAATTCCAGAATCGAACGACTATATTTTTATTGTTTTCTCTAAAGATCTTAAAACCATGGATTTCACTGAAATCGAGAAATTAGTCTTGAAGCTTGCCGAACAGGCGAAGATTGCCAAGAAATAAAATATCTTTCATGATATAATTAATCAAATGTTTGAGTTAATTGATTTTTTAATTGTTAATCCTATTATTAATATCCTTTTTGTAGTTTATAACTACATCGGCGATTTTGGTCTCGCTGTAATTATCTTTACTGTTGTAATTAAATTAGCTACCTGGCCCCTTGTCAAAAAACAATATCATCAGACTAAATTGATGAAGAAAATTCAGCCAGAACTCGTCGAAATTCGCAAGCGTGCCAATGGTAATAAGCAGCTCGAATCTCTCGAGATGATGAATCTTTACAAGAAGCACAATATTAAGCCGATGGCTTCGATTTGGTCACTTCTGATTCAATTACCAATTTTCTTTGCGCTATTTTTCGCGGTTCGTGTGATGGTTTTACCTTCTACTTCTGATAATGTGGAAAAACGTGCCTATCCAGTGGTTGCTAAACTCGAACGTATTGATGAAGTAATTAAGCTTCAAAAATCTTTTCTTGAAAATACTGGGGAAAAATCTTATGATTTTAAACCTCAACTCTTCGGTACTATCGATCTTTCTACTCGTGCCGACCTGAAGACTAAGAGTGGTCTTTTCGTAATGGCGCTAGTTCTACTCGTGGCTGTGACTAGTTATTACATGGCTAATATGCAAATTGCTCGCTCCGGTAAGAAAAAGCAGAGTACTTGGAAGAAAATGATGGAAGACGCTAAGGCTGGCAAGGATCCAAATCAGGCCGATATTAATGATATGGTTTCTAAGCAAATGAGCTTCATGATGCCATTGATGATGTTATTTTTCACCATGAATCTCCCGGGCGCTCTCGTACTCTATTATTTCTTATCTAATCTTATCTCGGTGATTCAACAAAAAATCGTTTTCGCTCATGTCGATGATGAAATGGATGATAATACTGATCGTGCGATTCTTCGTGAACTAAAATCTGCCAATAAGAAATTACAAGAAGCGGAAATTATTGAAAATAAGAAAACCGGTACTAAAATCACTCGCATTAAAGCTCGTGATTCAAAATCTCAAAATAAACAGAAACACCAAAACTCATCCCTAGATTCAAAAAGCTAGGAGAAGGAGTTTTTATGAATCGTGATGAATCGGTTCGCTTTGCTACAAAATATCTCGAAGATTTATTATCTTTCTTCGGAATTAACGTCGCTGTCTGGTCAACTATTGATGACCAAGTTATTCAATTAAGTGTCCCTAGTACCAGTTTAAATTCACTTTTAATTGGTAAAAATGCTGGTAATCTTCGCGCTTTGCAACATATTGTTTCGATGGGTCTCACTATGAAAAATGCCGAAATTACTCGCGTAAATATCGACATTGCAGATTATAAGCATCAACGTATGGAGCGCATTGAAAAGAAGGCTGAAGGCTGGATTAATAAAGTTCGCCAAACTGGTGAATCTATCACGCTTGAACTTAACGCTGCTGATCGCCGCGTGGTTCATAAATTAGCCGAAGATTATTCTGATATTTATACTCACTCTGAAGGCGAAGGCCGTGAGCGTCATTTAATTATTTCCAAGAAGAATCTTGATTAATCTAGATTAAACTTCTAAAATACTATCACTAAGAAGTGATAGTATTTTTTTATTAAAAAAGAGACCTTATGTGGCCTCTTTTTAAGTAATATTATTTTTTTGGGCTTTGGGCTTTGGGCTTTGGGCTTCGCGTTTTTAGTCTCGCAAATTTTAGTTCGTGGTTTTCTTGGTGATTTCTTTACCGCGAATGATTACGAAGTCATAACCATGACTCTTAACGCCTTGTGGTAACTCAGATTTATCTTTTACTTCAATCTTATAATAGTCTGTTAAACCCTTCTTTGCCACTGGTTTTTCACCGATTTGATAAATCGTTATATCTTGATAATCTGAAGTTGGCGCATTGTCCGTCTCAATATTCTTAAAGCCCACTTTTTCAAGCTCTAATTTTTCATCACTGGCTGCACCACGTTCACCAGAACCATTCAAGATTAATAATCTGGCTGTTGCTACGTTATCTACGTTTTCGGTTATAGCCTTCTGAATGTATTGATGAATTTTCGTGTAATTATTTAGCCCAGCCGCTGGAATCACATAGGAAATATTAATTCCTTGCACTGGATAGCTAGCATTTGTCACATAAGTCGTACCATCTGGTAAGTTAGCTAGTGGCAGAGTCTTGATGTTTTCTGAATTAAAACTAGAGAGTAAGTGTGCGCCAGTCTTCATTTCGTCAACCTTAATATTGGTGCGAATATTATCTCCCAGCGCATTCACTAGGGCGATCATAGCTGGAATATCCATACCCTTTTTCACGATTTTTTCTTTCACCGCGGTTAAAATACGTTGTTGATTTTCACCGCGCGCGAAATCTCCGCCCACTACTCCATGACGAGCACGTGCTAAGGCTAAGGCCTTTTCACCGTTCAAGGTAGTTGGCGTATTTTTCTTAATTACGATATTAGTCCAACCGTAATCGGTAATATCTTCGTCAAAAGTCACTTCGATACCACCCAGTGCATCAACGATTTGGATTAGTGAACCCCAGTTCAAATGAATGTAATATTGATTCTTCAATCCGGTCACGGTTTCTAGTACATTCATTACTGCCTGCGCACCAGCTTCCTCGTTTTTACCATTATTACTGGCACAGGTGTAAACTTCATTAATCTTACCCGCATAACAAGCCTCACGACCGACTTTCAGATCGCGTGGAATACTAATCATATCCGCATTCTTTGATTCTTGATTTAAAGTAACTTCCATTAGGGAATCAGTTAATTGGGCACCGTCATGTACACCGCGACCTTCGTCACCGTTCATGTCATATCCAGAAGTCCCAAAAATTGCAATATTAGTTTGACCGTTTTCATCAGCTTTGAGTGGGGTGTATTTTTCACTTACTATTGTACTTACAAAATCGAATAGGTTAGATTTGCCGCCGGTGATTTTACTAATAATTTGGTTACCGTAAAAATAGCCAACACCGCCCACCACTAATAAGAAAACTAAAAAGAAGCAGAGCTTTTTGTGGCGGAAGATGAAAGGCTTCTTTTTTGGCTTTTTATCCTTGTTAATCTCTTCGTCGATTTCTTCCGAATTGATATCTATCTCATCGTCATCATTCAGAGAACCACGTTTCTCATCGCGGTCCAAACCAAACTCATTTTGATCACGATTTTTTTCGAGATTAAAAGCTGAAATTGGTTCCAAAAAATCGTCGTAATTATCAGTTTGAGAAAAATCTTCTGCTGTCACTTCTGGCTCATTCGATATAGTCTCAACTCTAGCGATTTTTGATCGACTATTTTTTTCACGTTGAATTTTTTCAATTTCTAATGGATCAAGTAATTGTTTCCTCGGTAAAGGATTTGTCATATTTTTCTTGAAAACTGGAGTGGTATTCTTAGAATTCTGAGAAACTGCTTTACTACGTCTCGGGGCTAAACCATCAATATAAGCACTCTTCATTATTTGTCTCCCATCCTTAAGTTTTTATTTACGAAAAATAAATCAATAAACAAAATGCTCTGTAAAAATCTAATTTTATTTATCCTCATCTAATATATAATTATATCAAATATGCGTTACAAATTGACTAAAAAACAAAAGCGTTTAATGGATTTTCTTGCCGAATTCATTGCCGAGCATGGCCACTCACCATCTTATCGCGAGATCGCCTCTGGTTTAGGCTTGAAGAGTCCTGCTTCCGTCGCTGAGCATATCGATAATTTAGTTGCTCTAGGTTTCTTAAAGCGTGAGGAAGGCTCTGCTCGCTCCCTAGTGATTATTGATCGGTCTTTTCCGGAAACTACCGAATTATTTAAGCAGCGTCTCGAGTTTGCTACCGACGAAGAAACTGAGATTCTAAAACAAGCCGCTGAAATCCTTGGCCTAGAACTTGATTCTGAAAGCCTTTAAACTTCTAAACATATCCCAAACTCTGGGATATTTTTTTGTAATTATTCATTATAGGCTAAATATATAGTATCCACCTCTGTTAAAATATTGAATCCGAACAAAACCAAACACTAAAACCGAACAAGATTTTATTAAATCAAACACCAATGTGGAAAAGTTAAAATGCTTGTGTAAAACCGTGGAAAATAAAACCGAACAGAATATTTTTCTTAAAATATAAAATACAATATCTGTCAATGTGAATATGTGGAAAACTTATATTTTTTTTGTGGTAAAATTAAGCAAAGGAGGTTGATGAATTTTTCTGAACTGAAAGCTAAGCTTAGTAAGTCTGCATCATCTATTTTTGGCGGGACAGAAGAATCTCAATCTAAACTAATTTCTTCCGAATCCGATTCTTTACGTGCGCCTGGTTTTGAATATCTTAAATCTCAAGATTATTATTTTGATGCCGCCTGTCAATCTCTGCGTCCACAGCCTGTCATCGATAGTTTAGTGGAATATTATACGGAATATAATTCCTGTGGTGAACGGGTAAAATATGCTTGGGGTCAGAAAACCGACCAAAAAGTCGCAGAAACTCGTGAAAAGGTTCTGAAGTTTCTTAAACTCAAATCTAAAGACTATTTTGTCAGCTTTACCTTAAATACCACCTATGGTCTGAATTTGTTACTTAATCAATTTAATTTTAAGCAGGCCAATATTAAGACTATTGTCACCTCTGATATTGAACATAATTCAGTTTTTCTTTCTACCTTGTCAGCTTCGCAGACCGCCAAAATCGAGCGTCTAGTCTTGACCCGTGACAATGATGGCTTGGTCCAAGTTTCTGAAATTCCCGATAATTCTATCGTGGTGATGAATGCCATGAGTAATTTTAATGGCGCGAAACTCAACCTTAAAGAAGTGGCCGAATATGTCCACTCCAGGAATGGTTTTATTATTGTCGATGCTGCTCAGGCGATGGCGCATAATTCTGAGCTCCTCCACGATATTGAACCGGATGCTATCTGTTTTTCTGCGCACAAAATGTATAGCGCCTCTCTCGGTGTCATTGTGATGAAAAAATCTTTTGCCAAATTTTTTGATACCACTTTTATTGGTGGTGGTATGGTGGATGACGTGAAAAAATCTTCCTATCTCCTCTCTGCGGATAATCCTGACCACCTACATACTAAATTTGAACCAGGCCTCCAAGCTTGGGGTGAAATCATCGCACTTGACGCCAGTTTTGATTGGTTGAATTCTTTAGAAAAATCCGACCACGACCGTTTAGAAAATAACATTAATACACTTTATGATTTTTTAAAAAATCATCCCAGAATTCATTTACTGAATCAAGCTCCAGCTTCCACGATGTCTTTCTATGTTGAAGGCCTAGATTCTCATCTTCTTGGTGAGTCACTCTCTGACCAGGGAATTATGGTGCGTACCGGTTATTTCTGTGTCCATTACTATCTTTCTGAAATCAAAAAATATCCACCTCTTCTTCGTATTTCTCTCGGTTTTCATAATTCCACCGCCGATGTCGCGCATTTAATTAAGGTATTATCAAGAATTTAACAAAGGAAAAACATGGTTTGTATAGCAGCATTTATTATCTTAGCGCTTCTTTCGGTCTTCGTCGGCTTTCTTAGTCTCTTCAATAAGGCCCTCGGAAAAAAATATTGGGCCACTTTTAAGAAGGCCTGGCACTGTGTTTTTAAGAAGGTACGTTTACAAAAATGTGATACCAATTTTAAGGATGAAGTTAAAAATAGTCTCCTAAAGAAGGTAGTTTTGAAAAATCCTAAACTCGTAAAACCCCTCAGTGCTTTGATTGAAATTGTTTCCGTAGTGATTGTTTTTGTTACGGTTTGGTCCATTGTGATTGCGATTAAATCGCTTCTTGCTCTTTGGGTTTTTGGTACCTGTAATGTTTCAATGCCAAGCCAATGTGGTCTCGGTGCAGAAGTTTGTAGTATTGATCAAGCTGAGCCAACCGATCCTATCGGTAAAATCGGCCGTAGTTTTGCTGAGTGGGGTGAAATTTTTACCGCCATTCCAGATCATCTCAAAACCTGGGACGCCAAAGATTATATCACCAATGTTTCTATTCCGATGATCACCATGGAAGAGGATAAGAAGCTTGCCGACTATGCAGATTCTTTTGATTCAATCATTAACTATTATCGTGATGGCAGTACTACTAGTGGATCGATTGCCGTAGATGTGTTTGATCCAGGCTGTGTAGTTTGTGCGAAATCTTACCAAGCTCAAAACAAATCTGGTTTCTTTAATAACCACTTTACTCTCGCCAATATTTACGCTATTCCAAATGGTGATAAATATAAATTTGAAAATTCTGGTTTCATCCGTGATTATCTCTATGCTACCGTACTTCGTATCAAGGAGCGTATTAAGAATCTCTCTAATGATGAAATTAAAAACAATTCCGAGTTGATGGCTCTGATTATGGCTCCAAATTTCTTGATTAATGAAATTTATAGCGGAGAAGAATCTGGTGTACCAAATTACCAGGCCTTTAATTACAAGTATGAAACCGATCAGCTAACTTTTATGCTCGGTCAACACTATAGTTTTTATAATGTTAGTGATGCTGAAGTTCGCATTATTAGTCAGGCTGTCGATAAACATCAAAACCAAAATATTCCTTACATTAAAATTAAGGAACGTGAGCTAAATCAAAACCTCGCCAATCAATTAGAAACTGAAGCTAAAAATATGCAATCCCTCGTTCAGGATAAAATCCGTGCCAAGGGTATCCCAGTCGAAATTTACGATGGCAAAAAACATAACGGTCTCTATAAAGCTTCCTCATGAAAAAATCCACTGGCTCTAAATTAGTTTTCTTTAGCTTTCTTACAGTTTTCCTCGGTACGATTATTGGGTTAAAAACCATTAATCAAAAACATGAAATTCCTAAAATCTCCAAGCAAGACTGTCTGAAAAATATTGATTCCTCGATCAGCGGTAGTGACGAAATTTGCAAAAAACTTTCCGAGTCTCTCACTAGTCTCGATTTTAAAATTTCTGAAAGTTCCTCTTTTGATTTAAGTAATTTTAATCAATCAAATACGATTCTTACCGAAATTCTCCTTCCGGTAGTCGATTTCTATAGTCCACTCAGCGATATTTCACAAGCCGAACTGAAGGATGCGGAAATCATTAAAAAATATAATGTTGAGCTAGTGGATTTTCGAAATATCACCAGTAGCCAGAAGGTAATTAGTCTTGATCAAAAATATTTTCTCGATGATTTTACTAATGGTGCTAAATTTATTACCTGGAATCTCACCGGAAATCCGGCTACCTTCCCAGCCGTTCAGGAGGCATTAAAAGGTCTTAGTTTTTCTAATCCTCCAAGTAAATCCAATGTTGTGAGTTTTGTTGAAACCGGCGTCACTGCACTCTCGCGCCGTCTTACTTATAAACTTGGTCAAGTTAGTGGTAATGCCGAATATTTTACCGAAAAGATTAAAGATTTTCTTAGTAGTAAAACCTATACTCATATTAGTAATGAAGTAAGTTTTGCGGATAATTGCCAGGGTGGTTACACTACCACTACTCTCTGCGCTGATTGGAAAATGATGGGCGTTATCACTAGTCTCGGTACGGATATCGTCGAGCTAACCGGGAATCATAATAATGATTATGGTGCTGAAAATAATGTCAAATCCATCGCCGCCTATCGTGAAAAAAATCTTAAACTCGTCGGTGGTGGGGAAAACTTAGCTGCTGCTAAAATTCCACTTGATGTCAATGATCAGATTAAACTGTTTGCCTTCAATCACTCCACTAGTAGTGTAGCGAATGGTCAAATCGCTACGGAAAATTCCGCCGGCGCCAATCCTTATAATGAAGAAGAATTTAAGGCCGAACTCGCTGCCGCTAAGGCGAAGAATAAATTCGTCATCGTCAATGTGCAGTACTTTGAATGTTATGCTTATCCAAATAGTAAAATAGCCTTCCCGGAGTGCGACAAGCCAATTCCTAATCAAAAAGAATTCTTCCGCCACTTTATCGATCTGGGTGCTGATATGGTAGTTGGTACTTCCGCCCATCAACCTCAAACCTACGAACTTTATAAAGATAAACCAATTTATTACGGACTCGGTAATCTCTTCTTTGATCAAATTAGTTGGCCAGATACTATGCGTAGTTTGATTTTGACTCATTATTTCTATCAAGGGAAATATCTCCAAACTCGTATCTCCCCGACACTTTATGATGAAAATTTCCAGACCTATCTTATCGACGAGACCGCTTCACGCGAATATTTAAGACGTCTAGTCTACGCCTCGCCAAAAGGCTACTAATAGAGTAAAACGCAAAATAAAAAATGTGTTAAAATATAACCATAAAAGGTTTATTTGATATGAAACGAGTTTCTCAGAAAAAATCACACAAGAATAAGATTATCGTTTGGTCACTTTTCTTTTTAGTACTCATTATTCTAGCTGGTGTAATTGTCTATCAAATCCTAAAAGACAATAAATCACGTTCAAAAACACCTAGTTTAGCGGGGAGTACTCAAAATATTGAGAATAAAATTGAGAATACTAATACGCCGGAAGCTAAAATTATTAATAATGAAGATGGCACTCCTGAAGATGCTGTTGCCGGTCGTACCCCTAAGACACCCGAAAAATATGAAGGTCAGGATGTAAATAAATTAGAAAAACTTACTGGCACTATTACTTATTCTGCAAAAGCTGCAGATAACTATCGTATCCGGGTGAATATAGATCAATTTCTGAAGCTACCTGGTACTTGTAAACTTATTGTGATTTCTGCAGGTAAAGTTGTATATACTGATTCAGTAAGTGTAATCTCCAATCCTTCTTCTGGGTCTTGTAAAGGATTTGATATTCCGCTTACGAAATTATCTCCTGGTGAATATGATATTAAAATTGAAATTAACGCCAATCAAAAAACTGGCATAATCGAAGGGAAGGTTGCTATTTGATGAATCAGATTGTACAAATTATTCCAGAAAAAAATTATAGAACTTCAAAGAAGCGTCTTGGATTAACAAGAAATACACCGCTATTGGTTTTTGCCTTTTTTATGGTTTTTGCATTAAGTTTTTTGATTCTCAAGAATTTGAAAAAATCTATCGCTCTCAGTGTTTCTGATTTTCGTGCCGGGAATATTATTTCTGACTATACTATGTCGAATACTTCGACTATGAATGAAAGTCAAATTCAGGAATTCTTAACTAAGAAAAATCCTTGTGGTGACACCAATATTTGGCGCGCCAATTATTATTCTGGCTATAAGTATCATATTGAAAATGGGAAATTTGTCTGTTTATCTCAGGAAACTTTTGAGCATAATAGCATTAAACAAACCGCCGCTCAAGTAATTTATGAAGCTGCTCGTGATTATCGTATTAACCCTCAGGTGCTCCTAGTTTTGATTGAAAAAGAACAAGGTTTGGTTTCCGATACTTGGCCAAACAGTATTCAGTATCGTAGCGCCACTGGCTTTGGTTGTCCAGATACCGCGGAATGTGATTCGAAATACTACGGCTTTAGAAATCAAGTTAGAAATGCCGCCAAATTATTCCGTGACGTCCTAGATGGCGGCTACACGAATTATCCAGTTGGCCAAAATTTCATTTACTATAATCCAAACTTTGCTTGTGGTGGGTCTCAGGTTTATATTGAAAACCTCGCCACCTCTGCGCTTTATCGTTACACTCCATATCAGCCAAATGCGGCCGCTGTGGCAAATTACCCAGGTACTTCCTACTGTGGTGCTTATGGTAATCGTAATTTTTACGCCCTCTTTATTCGTTGGTTTGGTGATCCGACTAGTAATGTTATTAAGAAAGTTGAATTGTCACCGATTGCTAAACCAGGGAATAATTCTAGCCATGACGGTTCGATTGAGAATGGCGATTATGAAATCAAGACTTCAGTCGATCAATCTAAATATCTTGATGTGAGAGGGGCTAATAAAAATGAGGATGCTTTGGTCCAGCTTTATCGTAAATGGCGTGAAAATAATCCGGCTCAAAAATGGGATATTGAAGGCATCGGAGATGAAATTTATCAGATTAAAAGTAAGCTTTCCGGTCTAAACTTATCTTATGATATTAATGAGATTAGTGATTCACCACAGCTGAAATTAAAATCTGAGAATCTGGAAGATTGTGCGCAGCGTTGGAATATTCAACGAAAAGGGAATGGTGAATTTAATATTATTACATCCTGTGATATTAATCATGCAGTTGACGTTAAGGGTGCAAATAATGCTGATGAAACACCAGTACAAATTTATAAAAAATCTAATAATAAGGCCCAGACCTGGTCATTAGAGAAAGTAGATGCTAAGGAGACATCTCAGCTCATCCAAAACGGTATCTATAATCTCAATACCGCATTAAGTAACACTCAATATCTGGATGTTGCAAGGGGTAATGTTGCAGATTATGCCAAGGTTCAACTCTTCCACAAATGGCGTGAAAATAACCCTGCTCAACAATGGGAGTTCAAGTACCTAGGCAATAACGAATATCAAATCGTCAGTAAACTTTCTAATAAAGCTATCAGTGTCAATGAATCGAGAGTACTAAACGGAGAGCAATTATTCCTTCTTCCATCTAATCTAAATTCTTGCTCTCAAAAATGGAAAGCTGTTCAACATGAAAATGGTTTCATCTTCAAGAGTGTTTGTAATCCAGCTCTCGTAATGGACGTAAATGCTTCTCTTGCTATAGATGATAATAGAGTTCAGCTCTGGGGTAGGTGGGGAGACAGCAATAAAGCTCAGGTTTGGACTATAAATAAAATCCAAGACGTTCAAGAAAATAAACCAACTGGCGAATCTCAGCTCATCCAAAACGGTATCTATAATCTCAATACCGCATTAAGTAACACTCAATATCTGGATGTTGCAAGGGGTAATGTTGCAGATTATGCCAAGGTTCAACTCTTCCACAAATGGCGTGAAAATAACCCTGCTCAACAATGGGAGTTCAAGTACCTAGGCAATAACGAATATCAAATCGTCAGTAAACTTTCTAATAAAGCTATCAGTGTCAATGAATCGAGAGTACTAAACGGAGAGCAATTATTCCTTCTTCCATCTAATCTAAATTCTTGCTCTCAAAAATGGAAAGCTGTTCAACATGAAAATGGTTTCATCTTCAAGAGTGTTTGTAATCCAGCTCTCGTGATGGATGTGAATGCTTCTCTTGCTATAGATGATAATAGGGTTCAACTTTGGGGTAGGTGGGGAGATAACAATAAAGCTCAGGTTTGGACTGTGAGCAGAATATATTAATACCGTCCATACTCTTTATGTTAGCGTGATATAATTGAAGTATGAAGAAGGTAATACAGAATTGTCTAAAAAATTGTGTCCTTATTTCCGGCACAGATGAAAACTTATCCCAGAAAATTGCAGACCATCTCGGCCTTAAACTCGCAAAACGTACTTCCGATACCTTTAGTGATGGGGAAGTCCATGTACAAATTCTTGATGATATTAGAGGTAAAGATATTTTTATTATCCAGTCTACTAATCCACCACTTGATCAGCATCTATTTCCAGTACTCTTATTAGCTGACGCTGCCAGGCGTGGTTTTGCTAAGAGTATTAATTTAGTTATTCCATACTTTGGTTACGCTCGTCAGGATCGCATGGCAGAGCCAAATACCCCAATCAGTTCAAAAGTAATTGCGGATATTCTACACTCCGTCTCGATTAATCATATTATTACTATTGATCTGCATTCTGCTCAAACTCAAGGTTTCTTCGATATGACTATTGAAAATATCACCTTAGAAAAGCAGTTTGCAGATTATATTAGTCATCATTTTAAGGGTAATTCTTTTGCTATCGCTTCACCAGACGCTGGTGGGGTAAAGCGTGCGCGTAAGATTGCAGATTTAGTTCATTGCAATGACGTCATCATTATTGATAAAAATCGTTATGTAAAAAATAAAAGCAAGGTAATGAATATTATTGGCGATCCAAAAGATAAAAATATTATTATCGTAGACGATATGATCGATACAGCTGGTACCATTTGTCATGCTGCTACCGCCTTAAAAGAGCACGGTGCTAAGCATGTCAGCGTGATGGCTACTCACCCAGTTTTCAGTGGTCATGCCTATGAGAATCTATCTAGTGAAGATATTGACCGCGTAATAGTAACTAACACCCTTGGTATTAAACCGGAATTTTCTAAGGCGGATATCATTGATGTCTCTGAAATCCTTGCAGAAAATATTTATCAAATTTTTAGTCACAAATAGGGAATTATATGGAAAAAATTAAAAATATCATTAAACTTCTTCGCCCTAAACATTCAGTCAAAAATCTCTTAATCTTTCTCCCATTAATTTTTGGTCTAAAAGAGCTTACATTAAAAGATTTTCGAACTAGTATTCTCGGGTTTATAGTTTTTTGCTTAGTAGCTTCATCTATTTATATTATTAATGATTATAAAGATATCGAAAAAGATCGTCTACATCCGGTTAAGAAAAAACGTCCACTTGCTAGTGGTGCGGTTACGAAAAAAGAGGCTTGGATTACATTTTCTGTATTATTTCTCGTAGCAATTGCTATTTCCTTTACTTTTCCTATAGCCTCAATTGGCTTAATTGCTGGATATTTTATTTTAAATTTGGGCTATTCCTTAGGTCTTAAAAATATCCCAATTCTTGACGTCGTCATCCTTACCTCAGGATTTATGATTCGGTTATTTCTAGGAAGTACTTTATCGGGTATTGCGGTTTCACCATTACTGTATCTCGTAGTAATGTCTGGCGCATTTTATCTGGGTATTTCAAAACGTTACAATGAAATTATTAAAACCGGAAATAAAACACGCTCTGTATTAAAGAAATATAATACGGAATATTTAAAATCCATCATGAATATGTTCTTGGTTTTAATCATTGTTTTTTACACTGAATGGTGTAGTAATGCCTATCCTGAGCATCGTGATCTATTCTTGGCTAGTGTGCCAATGTTAATTATTCTCATTATTTCTTATATTTATGTCGCTGAAAAAGATAAATACGGCGATCCAGCCGATGTAATCATGAAAAATAAACCCTTGATGCTTATCGGTTTGTTATTTATTATGTATTTAATGGTGATTATTAGGTTGTAATATGAATGTATATGATTTTGATAAAACAATTTATGATGGCGATGCGTCCTTAGATTTTTGGAAATTCTCTGTTAAAAGAAAGCCGTCATTAGTACTTTACTTACCTTATCAAGTTTTTTCGGCTGCTTTATTTAAGACTAAGATTATTAGTCGAAAAAAATTCAAGGAAAACTTTTTTAGTTTTCTTACCTCAGTTAAAGATTTACATCTCTCTGAATTCTGGGATCAACACCAGACTAAAATTAAAGATTGGTATTTAGAGCAAAAACAATCTGACGATTTAATTATCTCAGCTTCGCCAGAATTTATCCTAAAAGAGATGACGGACCGTCTAAATATTAAACTAATGGGCACCAGAATGGATCCTCAAACCGGTAAAATTGATGGTGAAAATTGTCGAGCCGAAGAAAAGGTTAAACGCTTTTATCAAATCTACCCTGATATGAAAATTAACAAATTCTATTCTGACAGTAAAAGTGATGCCCCATTAAAACAAATATCTAAACAAGCTTATCTTGTAAAAGGCGACGAACTTCAAGAATGGAAATAATAAAAATACCACCTATTTAAGGTGGTATTTTTAATTACTACATTTCAGCTAATAATAGGAAAATCTCTGCAGCGTGCCAAATATGTGTAAGAATTGGACCACCAGGAACACTGTAATGCTCAGATACAAATTTTTGATCATCAGCTATCTCCTGACTTAATCCAGCCTCATAAGAAAGTGGATAATATTCGTCAAGAATATGAACCTTTCCATAATGACCATTCTTATAGTGTGTCGATCCCCATTCTAAATATGAGAATAAAACAGAGTCAATCGGTGTTATATTATATCTTGGAGTTTCTTTGTCCCACCATGTAAGACTTGCGTAGTGGTCAAGTACTGTAGGTGTTTTTAGGTATTTACTTAAATCTATATTATTCTTTTTTGCTCCAAATAATAGTAAGCTGGTAGGATAAAAACTCATTTCCTCTCCATCTACTAAGCCAGAGAATAAACCGTCATGTGATTTAGTTTTTACTTCGTTGATGATCTTTTCTTTTAAGTCAGATCTGTTATTTTTTACTACACCTAAAATATATAATAATTCACCAGGATTATCCGCCTCTTTTATCGAACAGTTATGATCATTATTAACTAGAGAACGTTGACAGTCGTAAATATTAGAAATAGTTTTAACCCACGGCTCTAACAAATGTGTATTATTTGTATATTCTAATACCATCGTCGCAATCATCGTATCACGATACCAGACATTATTACTGTTTTTATAGCTAATGATATTAGGTTTTAAAATGATACCGTCGAAATTGAATAAAATTTCTTGGTTTAAAACTCGCAATGTATTTGCATATTTTTTATCTTTGAATGGTTTTCTTATTCATTTGGGTTGTTGTTGTTTTT
>CAUUCN010000016.1:0-21786 GCA_963543945.1 uncultured Candidatus Saccharibacteria bacterium | reverse complement strand
TTTGATACCAGTAGTTACACTATTATTAAAATAGTCATTTTTGCCAGCATGTATATAGGTATCGGCAATTGCTCCGAGATTCTCCACACTCACGGCTGGGTATTGATATTTGTATTGATTTGATTCCCCGAGGTCATAAAAATCGTAGGATTTATTTGCTGATTGCAAAACCCCGATGAGATTATCTTTAAATTTTTGATAGTTAATATTAGTTTTAGCTTTCTCTCCTGAACCTCGAGCGAAGACGGCTTGAATATCTTTGCATTCAACGGCTTTCGAATTGACAGAGGCTAGCGGTGTTAGACTAGTTAAGCATATCGCTAGAACACTGGAAAAATAGAGAAAGTGCGGAGTTTTCTGTGGTATTTTCGGTTTGGATTTAGGTTTCTTATAAGCAACAAAATGAGACTGTCTGGATGAGGACATAATTTCCTTTCTATTTTGTATTTTCGGTAAAAGTTCTAATTTGATTATTGGCTGAAATGCAAAATAAAACAAGTGAAAAGGAGTAAAAATGATGAAAAAATGAACTTTCTTCCCTGTTATTTTAAGAAAAAATTAGTTAAGCATAAGCAAGTTATGGAGACGAAATAATGAAAAATAAAAATGAGCCATTGTGGCCCTAAGAGGTAAATATTATTATTTTAGGTTAATCTTTAAGCTTTGGTAAGACTAGTTCAGCGATTTTTTCTGGAGTCTCGTAATTGATGAGATGTCCGGCATTCGGGATAAAATCTACCTCGGCGTGAAATTTTTTGGCAATTTCTTTTACCTTGCGAGATGGATTCATGCGGTCCTTTTTACCAGCGATGAAGTAGGCTTGTTTTTCGAAACTAAAATCGGAAATAGAATAAGACATGGAAAAAGTAGCTGCGCGCATTTCGTCACGAACAGAGGTAAACTTACGTGCGCACTCATAGGTAAGATTGAGGATTTGGCGTTTCTTATTACGGTGAGCACTCGCGATAAGAAATTCCGTGCAGACATAGCTAACAAATTTATTAGGCACCAAGGCAATTAACGGAATTAAAGGTAAAATAAACTTCGGGGGATGCGTAGCGATGGGGCTAAGGAAAAAAATTTTGTTATGAATGAGGTGACTATATTTTTCGGCAGTGGCGGCAGCGAGAATAGACCCCATGGAATGGCCAATCAGAATTGGGTGGTCTAGATGTTTGTCGAGGATATAATTCGCGATAAAGTCCGCATAGCCGTCTTTAGTAAAATCGGTAAAATTTGGTAAAGTCTCATTCTGGGTGTTAAAAGCTGGTGGAATATCGGGACTAAAAACCTGGTACCCATCAGCTTCGAGTAGTTTTTGAAATTTGGCCAAACCTAAATGATTGCCACGAAAACCATGGACGAGTAGGATGGGTGGTTTTTGGTCGGATTTTTTCATTAATTAAACAGCTTTAATTTTTTCGAGCGCGTTTAAAATTCCTTCACGGTCAAAGCCAAGAACTTGGATCGGGTTTTTGTCGGATTCATCAGTAATGATGGTAATTGGAACCGCAGAAATGCCTGGAAAATTACTAGCATCAAGTTCAACATATTCAAGATTTTTTTGTTCCAACCAATCAATAAGAGCGTGGCAATAGCCGCAAGTAGGACTCGTAATGACTTTAATCATAACATCCTTTCATTGTTAATTATTATATTATTCTAAAACATTTTAGGAAAAATCACAAGGATTAAACTAGAGTGACTTAGCTTTATCAAGTTGAGGGTCTTTGTCTTCGGTGATATCTTGAACAGTGCGATCAATTTCGACGTCTGGCTTGATGCCGGTCTTATTGATTGAGGAGCCATTCGGTGTATACCAGTGAGCGGTAGTGACCTTGAGTTTACCGCCATCACTGAGATTGAGCATAGTCTGCATGACGCCTTTTCCAAAAGAAGTCATACCGACAATAGTGGCTTTTTGATAATCTTTGAGGGCGCCAGCAACAATTTCAGAGGCAGAGGCAGTAGAGCGATTAATTAAAACGACGGTTTTGGTGTCCTTAAAGATAGGATTTTTGCCACGAGGGACGTAGTCGGTTTTGTCGTCGTTGTGGATGGATTTTTCAATCATATATTTATCGCCGCCGTTAAGCCAAAGTGAAAGCATTTCGCCGGCGGCTGAGACATAGCCACCGCCATTATTGCGAAGGTCAAGGATAACTTTATCAACCTGCTTGGCTTTAGCTTGCTCAGCGAGCTTACGCACAAGAGAGCCGGTGTCTTCGGCGAAGCGATAAACAGAGATAATCGCAGTTTTGTCACTATAGGAAATGTCGGCGGAGACGTTGTTAATTTTTTCGCGAGTCATTTCGAAAGTTAGAGTGTCTGCACCACGAAGTATTTCGACTTTAACCTTATCGCCGGCTTTGCCGCGGAGCTTTTTAGCGACATCTTCGGTGGTTTTACCGTCGACATTTTCGTCGCCAATTTTTACGATACGATCACCAGGTTTAATACCGGCTTTACGCGCTGGATTATCTGGGAGGGTGCGGACCACCACAGTGTGATTATTGCGAAAAGTAAGTTCCATACCAACGCCGGCTTCATTAATTTCGCCATTGAGGTCAGATAAGAATTCGTTCCCTTCCTTGGCGGTAAGATAAGTAGTGTAGGGATCATCAAGTGCAGCGGCAATACCACGCTTGGCTCCAGTGAGGGCGTTATCTTCCGTGACTTCACCATCGTAGAAGGATTTTAACTCGGTGTAGAGTTCGTTAAGAGAATCCCAATTCGCTTGTTCGCTTTTACGAAAGCCAATATAAGGAGAAAAATTAGTAATTATAAATTGCCAATTAGAACCAACAAAAAAACCTGCAACGAGGAAAATAAATGAGGTGATAATTGAAGTGCTAAGATTGATTTTTCGTGGTTTCCACTCTGTTTTCATTATTTAATTATAGCATAATCAATAAGACTAGTCGGCGGTTTTTAGGCCAAAAAATACCGCTGGTTTGCGGTATTTATAAAAGTAATGATTTAGTCGAAATGGATATAGCTGGTGAATTGATTTGGGCTGACGCGAGTACGGACGCCGAAGTCGCCCCATTGACCAGACTTAGACGAGTATGGGTTGTTGTATTCAGAGACCGTAATAGTACCATCAGCATTAACCGATTCGACCCAAGCTACGTGACCAAACTGGCCACTAGTGGTTTGAGCGATAGTGTGGGCAGCAGGTACGCGATCGACACGGTAGCCACGGGCGCGAGCGGCAGCGGCCCAGCTATAAGCGTTACCCCAACCGGTAATACGAATGTTGCGGCCATAGTATTCGACAGCCTTGTAAGCGGCGTAGCTAGTACATTGACAAATGTAGTATGAATCGAGTACGCCAGCAATATTGTCACGAGGGCAAGAATATCCGTAATTGCCGACAAATGCCCCGTAACTGTTAAAACCGTCGGCTTTGGTACCGAATCCAGCACTAGTGGAAGCGCGGGAGAGATATTCCTGATACTCTTTATTAATTAACTTAATCTTTTCTTCCCTGGAAGCGGCAGCTTCTGCAGCGAAGGAAGCGGCATTATCTTTATACTTTAAAATTAATTCCTGTTGCTCAGCTTTTTTATCTTCGATAGCCTTGCGCTGGATTTGTTGGTCTAAAATAATGCGGTCAATTTCAGTCTTTTGCTTTTCGAGATCGTCTTTCATGGTCTTTACATTTTGAGCTGAGGAATTCACCTGGTCTTTAGCGGTGTCAATGCGAGATTTCTTTTCGGCAAAATCTGAAAGTGAGTTACTGCTAGCTAACACCATGATAGCGTCGGTTTCACCTTCAAGGTGAATATTAACTAGCATATTTGCAAGAGCTGCACGTTGAAGTTTGAGTTTTTTAGTAGTATCTTCAATCTTGATTTTGAGGTCACTTGCCTCAGCTTCGTTCGCCTTTATACGTGCTTCGTAAACGATGATTTCCTGTTGCATACGTTCGACTTCACCTTCGAGAGTGACAGCGGCTTTAGCGGCTTGATTGGCTTTTTCAGCGGCTTCGACTTCAGCTTTTTTGGCGGTACGGCAGGCAGCGCTAGTACAGTAGGCCTCACTCTCTACTGCTGAAACATTAGAGTCGTTCTTTTGAATGAATGGAATAGAGCCTAAAATGAGCGCAAAAATTAGGGTAAAAATAAGAGTACGACCTTTTTTCATGGTTTTAACTTTACGATTATTTCTTGCGTTTTTTCGAATCTTAAAATTGTTTTTTATTTTGCTCATTAAACTATACTCCACTATAATTTAATTTGTTATTTCAGTATCTTACGATACTTTTGCTATATTTTAGCACAGAATAATAGAAAAAGGCAATGCTTATTTTGACTTGATGAAGGAAAAAGCTCTGCTTATTTTGAGCAGAGCGGAATAGTGCTGTTTGATATTTTAAGCAGAGCGGAATGAAGAGAGTGGATTTTTTAAGCTAAGCGGAATATTTAGAGACGTTTTAGGTATTTGCGGACGGCAATGGAGGACGAGAGGAAGGCAATAAAGATACCGAGTAATGTGAGGGCTAGGCCGATCAGAAAGATACTTGGTGAATTTACGAAACTAGAAACTAGAGTGACGTCAATATCGTAGCCACTGAGCTTTGGGGCGATGAGGCGGAAGAGGAAGAAGCCGATGATGGTCGATAAAATACCGGCAAAGAAGCCAGACATGATGGCTTCAATGAGGAATGGGCCGCGAATGAAATGGTTATCGGCGCCAACTAGTTTCTCCATGTAGATTTCTTCACTACGAGAGTAAATGGCCATGCGAATAGTGTTAAAAATGACCAGAACGGAGATAACTAGGAGAATGAGTGAGATGGCGAGACCACCAGTTTTAGCAATGTTGGACCAAGAAGTGATAGTTTCGATGGCGGTGTCATTAGTGTCGTAGGTCGGTTCCTTTTTTGGATCGAGATTTTCGTGGACCTCCGAATCGGTATTAACGATTTCCTTAATGGTATTAAGTTTATTTGTGTCGTAGACTTTAATGCGAAGTGCGGAAGGCATTGAGGAAAGCATGAGTTCTTTCATGTCAGGATCGTCGAGGGTGGAAAGGAGATTATTTTCGTTATTTTTCTTAGTTTCCTCGACGAATTTATTGAATTCTTCCTCGGTAGTAGTATAGGAAATTTGACGGATATTAGAGTCGGAGGAGAATTTTTTCTTGATTTTTTCAAGCGTAATAATTTCGGTATTAGGCTTAAAATAAATGGTAATATCGACTTTTTCGCGCATTTTATCGGCGGTAGAAGATAACACCAAGCTAGTAGTGGCGGTAGCAAAAAGCAGGGTTAAAGTGAGAGTCATCACGAAAGTCGAAGTGATAGAAAGCCAGATATTACGACCATAGCCAATGATGCCGTATTTCATGATGCGAAAATTGGTACGAAGGAGATGTCCGCGACTGTTTTTCTGCATGGTTTTGAGTTTTCTGATGGTTTCATTTTTTTGTTTCATAGGCTTCCTTATTGGATTAAGCGATGATTGCGAGTGCGTTTATTCGAATCAGGACGAGGATTATTTCTGGTGTCGATTCCGCGATGAAGGTCAGTTTCTTGGCGGATGGTAGTTTCGCGGCGAGTGGCATCTTCGTAGGAATCGGTAGCTTCGCGACGAGTGGCGACCTCGCGGTGTGGGATATTCTCACGACGAGGAGTAGCTTCACGACGGAGTTCGGCTTCGGCGGTTTTATAAAGATAAGAGGTTGGGCGCATGTGGCCTGGTTGTGGTAAGTCGGAAATACCGTCGTTATCGGTGTCGAGACGATAAATACCGTGCTCTTTTTGGTCGGAAATAATCTTACCATCACGCATAGTGATGACGCGCTTCTTTAAGAGATTGACGATATTGGCATCGTGGGTGGTAACTAAAATAGTGGTACCGTAATTGTTAATTTTTTGTAATAAATCAATAATTTCCTTAGAGGTTAAAACATCGAGGTTCCCAGTAGGCTCATCGGCAATGAGAATTTTTGGTTGACGAGCGACAGAACGCGCAATTGAGACGCGTTGTCTTTCTCCACCGGAGAGGTCGGCAGGAAAACGATTGGCTTTATCGGAGAGACCGACAAGGTCAAGTACTTTCGGTACGGTATTTTCAATTTCGTGATTCGACATGCCGGCGATTTCGAGAGCGAAGGCGACGTTTTCAAAAACGGTACGCGATGGAAGTAGTTTGTAATCCTGGAAAACTACACCAATACGGCGACGATAATCTGGAATATGGCGACGTTTTACGTAATCAAGATCGATGCCACCGATAATAATCTTTCCAGAATCTGGAGTAGCTTCCTTGGTAATCATCTTCAAGAGAGTAGACTTACCGGCACCGGATTTACCAACCAAAAAAACAAATTCATTAGCACTAATATGCAAGGAAATATCATCGAGAACAGCGCGGGTGCCCTTACCGTAGCGCTTGGTGACATGGTCGAATAATATCATACTCTTATATTACCATAAACAGTAAGAATTAAAAAATGAAAAAGCCAGACACTGGGTTCTGATTATTTTTGGCCGACTAGGGATTCGAGATAGGCGTCGATAAAATTGTCGATTTTGCCGTCGAGTACGGAATCTACATCGGTTTCTTCGTATTTGGTGCGGGTATCTTTGACGAGTTTATAGGGCTGCATGACGTAGTTACGAATCTGTTGACCCCAGCTAGCAGATTCACCGGCGCGTAATTGATTGATAGATTCGGCTTGCTGGTCTTGCTGCATTTTGAGTAGTTTGCCACGAAGAATTTCCATGGCTTTTTCACGATTTTGTAGTTGGGAACGCTCGTTTTGAATAGCGACCACAGTATTAGTCGGTAAGTGGGTGATGCGAATGGCGGAATTGGTGGTATTGACAGATTGTCCACCATGGCCACCAGCGTGATAAGTGTCAATACGGAGGTCTTTTTCATCAATTTTAAGGTCGTCTTCACTGTCGAGGATTGGTAGAACTTCGACCAGTGAAAAAGAGGTTTGGCGAAGATTGTCAGCATTAAACGGTGAAAGACGCACTAAGCGATGCACGCCGTGTTCAGATTTGAGGTGGCCATACATTTCTGGTCCGTAAACTTCATAAACGGCAGTTTTGATGCCAGCTTCTTCTCCGGTGCTACGCTCAATTAATTCAACGTCGTAGCCGTGTTTTTCGAAAAATCTTAGATACATACGCTCTAAAATGCCAGCCCAGTCCATAGCTTCAGTGCCACCAGCACCAGCGGTAATGCGGATAATGGCATCTTTTTGATCGAGTGGGTCAGTGAAACGGAGAGATTTTTTGAGTTCGGCATAAGTTTCTTCGTGGGCGGTAAGTTGAGCCTCGATTTCCTCAGCGAGATCTTCGGCGGAAAGTTCGATTAACTCGTGCAGATCGTTCGCTTGAGATTTGAGAATTTGCCAGGTGCTAAGTTCGCTTTCGAGTTTCTTGAGCTCGGTATTTACGGATTTAGCACGAGCAAGATCATTCCAGAGTTCAGGCTTGGCGGATTCTTCTTGAAGATGGGTGAGTCTGGCAAATTTTTCATCAAGATTTAGCTTGGCCCAGGTATCATCAATTCCCTCTTGCAAGAGAGTGAGGCGTTTTTCGAGGTTATTCATATAAATATTATAACTGATAAAGTGACAGGAGATGAGGAAATGTGGTATAATAAAAAACACATTGGAGATTCGCCAAGTGGTAAGGCAGTGGGTTCTGGTCCCACCATTCGGGGGTTCGAATCCCTCATCTCCAGCCAAGTTGAAATTATAATTAAACTACCGTAGGTCTATGGTAGTTTTTTATTTTGTATTTTTAATATTTTTTGAATTTATTTAATGTTTATGAAAATCTAGTTGTTTTTTACGATGCAGGCTTAGTTTTAAGATTTAAAAAGGCCGGCCAGGTGTATGCTATTCTAAAAAAACTGTTATAAATGTGAAGACCGTGGTGATTTTGTTTAAACAAAATTCCCTAAATCTTGCGATTTAGGGAGCATAATCTTTGTGGCTGGATCGGCAGGATTCGAACCTGCGAATGCTGGGACCAAAACCCAGTGCCTTACCGCTTGGCGACGATCCAATCTGTTATATTTTAGCACGAAAATTGATTTTTCACAATAAAATTAGTGCTAATGGAATGCCTTGTTTGGGGGGTCTAGAAGTAAGGGTGCAGTGCTTAAGTTAGATTTAAGGGGGTAGTACTTAGGTTAGACTTCGTAATAGTGTATGGCGCAGTTTGGGTAAGGTTCGTCGATAATATTATCGTAAAGGAATGAGTAAAAAAGTTGTTCAGCGGTGCCGCCACGCAAAACAAAGTCAATCAGGCGAAGAAAATCACCGTGAGAGACAATTAAAATCGTGGCATCTGGGTCGTTATTCTTAAATAATTCATTTTTGACAAAATCTTCTGCGCGGAGATACATGGAATGAATGCTCTCCATATTAAATCTTTCACTATTGAAACGATCCTTCCAGCTAATACTGTGAAGTTTTTGGCTATCCTTTCCTTCGAAGACACCAAAAGCTCGTTCGACAAGGCGTCGGTCGTACTGAATGTGGCAGAGATTTTGGTGATCGATATGTTGGGTTTTAGGATCGAGGTGACCAGTGACGATTTGAGCAGTTTTGCTAGTGCGCATCAGAGGCGAGGCGTAGCAGCGGTCAAACTGCACATTCTTTAGTTGACGTTTGATTTTAAGGGCTTGTTTGACACCGGTGGCATTGAGATTGGTGTCGAGTAATCCGGCGCTCACACCTTGTTTGTTCGCATCGGTTTCGCCGTGCCTTAGAGTATAAATTTTCATGCTAATTTGCGGCTCCGTAATTATTTAAAAAGTCTTTAAAGAAAGGTTGGTTTTCGTAGGTTTGATTATAATCGAAATCACTTTCAGGCACCGGGAATGGGAGGTTAGCGTAGAGTGGTTGCCAATAGCTGGAATTATTTGAAAGTGCTTTAGAGGTACGGGAAGAAAGTGGGTTTTTCAAGAGATTGCCGAGGCCGAGACGCTTGGTGGCTTCGGAGAGGCCGGAGATGAGGCCGCCGTTATTTTCTTGATTAAATTGCTTGAGATCTTCAATGAGAATTGGCGGAGAAGCCATGCGATGATGATAGGCGGTGCGTAGTTCCCCGACTTCGCCAACACATTCGAAAGGTTTCATGGTATTATCGACGCCAAGTAAACCTTTGAAGGTATTGAAAAGCTCAGGTTTTTTGAAGAGGTCTTCGTCGTTAAAAAGAGATTGGAGATACTGAGGTGGGACAAAGGGGCAGAAAAGTAGGTAGGAATTGGCACATTTGGCACATTTACCACACCATTTGAGGGTAGAATTTTGATTCTTTTGCTTATAATTGGCTTCGTTACAGGAGCTGAAGCTATAGCCATACTCTTTCCAGCATTTTTGCACAAAAAGTTCAGCGATTTTTAATTCAGTGTATTGACGGATAATTGAGCCGACGTGAAGTTCTGGTGAAAGATAACGGCGGACATATTCGGTGAAAAAACGTTCGGCATCCCAGGTTTTGGACCATTGATGATTGACTGGGAGGTCGCCAATCATGGCATGAGGTTCGGCACCTTCGTGACCAATGCTGGTGAGAACTACATTTTGATTATTCAAGATAGCCTGAATCAGGGCGAGAGCTTCGACGATGAAGGTAACTGGAACGTGGCCATTGAGGCCGTGAGATTTTTGTAGATGGGTAATATCGATCTCGCGATAAACAATACTGGCGTTCATATGGGTGAAAGAATCACCTAGAGTGTCGATGACGTGAGGATGCGAAAGACTGGGGTCACTAGTGACATACCACGGTTCAAACGGAATGTTCTTTTCTTTAAGTAATTTTGCAACCAGCAGACTGTCTTTACCACCAGATTGTAGGGCTAGATTACCTTGACCGTTATATTTTACGGCTGGTTTGGCTTGATAATTCGGGGTGGGCTTAAAGTGAGCTAAATGAGCGCGAGTGAGACGATTTTCGAAGGCGTATTGGCTGAGGCCTTCTTGATAAACTGTGCTAAAAAATTGTGCTTGAAAGGCATCGATGGGTACATCGAGTTTGACTGCAGGGGTGGGATGGGTTTTATAATAGCTGGTACCAATTAAGATAAAAGCAAGAAACATCGCACTATCGAGCAGTTGGTCAAGGGCGGGATCAGCATTAGGATTGAAGCGATATTTTTTATCGGCATCGGCCTTTTTTGCGAAATGAATTTTTTCAGTGAAGAAAATATTATCGATTCCCTGGTAGACGAAACTAGCGGTAAGAGTGGAGCGATCGAGATAATAGCTGACAAAACGAAAAACTGGGTTCCCAGAGGAAGGCTGATTATTTGAATTAGAAAAACTAATAGCGTTTTCGTTCATTACATCAATTTTATCAAAAATGAGAGATTTTGGTAGATGGTTATGGTTATTTTAGGTCTTTCACGAGGGCCTGGAACTGTTCGCCACGGTCACTAAAATTTTTAAACATATCAAAACTGGCGGCGCCTGGACTCATTAGCACGATGGCTTCTTTTGGACAATTTTTGGAAATTGGTAAGCAAAGATCGAAATTACTGGCGACGAGCTCGGTCTGGGCTTCGGCAAGTTTTCTTGCGATATTGACGGCTTCTTCAAGAGTTTCGGCAAAGCAATATTTTTCGGGATCTTCGTTTTCGGCAAGGCGTCGTTTGGTTTCGCCAATTAGGATGATTTTCTTGAGATTTTTGGCGCTAAAGAAACGTTGTTTCATCTCGGTGAGATCAAGGCCGCGATCAAAGCCGCCGGCGATTAAGAAAGTAGGATAATTTTCAAAAGCAGCAATGGCGACATCGGCAGCTGGAAAAGCCGAGGAGTAATTGTCGTCATAATAACGTACGTGATTTAATTCACGGACAAATTGTAAGCGATGTGGTAGACCCTGAAATTTATGAAGTCCCGCGGCAATTTTTTGGTAAATCTCATGATTTTCGGGTAAGAAAAGTCCATCGTAAGAAATGCCAATCATGGCAAGTACAGCTAGAATAGCGGCTTCAGCATTTTCGCGATTATGTTCGCCAGGAATTTGCAGCTGGTCAAGTAGGGTGTTTAATTCTTCGAGATGAGAATTGATTGGATAAGAGAATTTTTGACCCTTGCTAAGTTCACCGATAGTTTCAGAGTAGAGATTGTTAGCATAATAGATGCAGGAATCTTCAGAAGTTTGGTTTAAGACGATATGAGATTTGGCATCGACGTAATCATCGAAATCTGGATGACGATCAAGGTGGTCAGGTTCGATACGTAAAACGACGGAAATGTGGGGAGATTTTTTGAGATCCCAGCACTGGAAGCTACTCATTTCGTAAACCACGATATCTTTTTCGGTGATTTGATCGAGTTCGAGGATGGCGGGGTTACCAATATTGCCAACCAGATGGACATGCTCGAATTTTTCGGAGAATTCACGCAGAATTGAGGCAATAATGGAACAGGTAGTTCCCTTACCTTTGGTGCCAGTGACGCCAATAATTGGTGCTTTGACGTGCTCGAAGAAATAATTGGTAATGGTGGTCCAATTATCGATGAGATGAGGTGATTTTTGCTTGGCTAGATAAAGTGGATGCACGGAAGGACTGCGAAAAACCAGGTCAAAATTTTCTAGACCAAAAGAATCTAGATCTTCATCGGTGAATTTTTCGAAAAAAGTAATTTCGTCCTGCTTGAAATATTCGGCGACGGCGTTACCTTCCACTCCTTTACCTAAAACTGCAATTTTCATAAGTCTATTATAGCACTCTGATCGGGTTTGATTTTAGTTAGAAAACTAGACAATTGGCTAGCTGATTGATAATTTGTTTTTCGACAGAGCCGACGGCGACCATGGCGTGGATACCGGAGCCGGCAAATTCGCGAGCTAGTTCGACGATCAGAGGTTTACTAATTTGTTTAATAATATTTGGAAAATTGTCATAAAATTCGACTTTTTCGGTCATGAAGTAATCGTCGGTATAGTAGTCGGAAATTTGGCTGACGGTCTGGGCGCCCATTTGATAGCGACCAAGAGCATAGGTCTTCACGGCTTCGATATCGGTGTCAGAAATCTCACCATTGAGAGCCTTAATCATTTCGAGTTGAATTAAGGTAAAGAGTTCTTCAGAAGTTTCGAGATTAACTTCGCCATCAAAATCCCAGGAAGAATAATGATTGGTGCTATTAATTCCACTGCCCATACCATAGACTAGGCCACGGCGACGAGCTTGGCCAAAAATGCGACTACTCATAGTGCCATTCAGTAGGTGATTAAGAGCGCTCATGGCTTGAGTTTCTTCGGTAGAAAGGCGTCTCGGAGTAATCATGGAAAAGCCAAAGGTGATATTGCTGGCGTCTTTTCGCTTAATCAAGACGGCATTAGATGAATGTAGTTCGTCGACAGGAATTTCGAAACGTTCACCGGGGCTTAATTCCCAGCTTTCGAGGTTGCGAATAATTTCTTTTTTACGATGTTTGGTTTGACCGGCAATAATAAATCGCATATTGTTCGCGGTGTGGGTGCGACGGTAATGCTCATTAATGTCATCAAGGGTGATGTTGTTAATGGTGGAAAGACGTTCGCGTAAATTCAGAACGTTTTCGCCAATGGCTTTTTGGAGACGTGGCCAAAGTAAGCGGCCATAATCGTTCATGTAGCCGGTGAGTTCGGCGCGAACGTTGCCTTTTTCACTTTTTAATTCCGCGTCGTTAAATTTGGGTGAAGTAATAGCAATGCGTTTGAGATCTAAAATACGATCCCATTCAAAATCCGCACATTCGGTTTCGTAACAAACAGAATAGTCGGAAGTCCAGGCGTTATGATAGGCGCCGTTTTTGGTAAATTCCGCTTCGTAAGTAGATTCATCAGGGTATTTGGCGTTAGCGCCGAAGCTAAGATGTTCAACAATGTGGGCAATCTCGTAGAGCTCTGGGCTTTTAGCGAAGCGCATACCGCCACGAAATTGGACTTTCATGTTCATGACGGAAGCACCCGGTACGTCAATCAAAAGACCTTTGGCACCATTCTTTAATTCGATTTCTTCAATGGAGTGTTTCATGTTTAACGGCGGCCGTGCTTTTTGTTTTGACGTTTAGCTTTTTTCTGTTTTTTGGCTTTATTGCGCTTTTCGCTGAGGTTAGCGGATTTGGTTGGTTTTTGGGAAAATTCGCTATCGAGATTTTTTTCACCAGCTTCGATAGTATTCACACCACGGTTAGTGGCGGATTCGGCCATCTTGGTGAGTTCAGTGTCGTATTCTTCCCCGTCAATCGTGTCGGTGGCGACCGCTTCTTGTGGGGTGATAGAAAGGAGAATCTTTAAGACTTCTTCGCGGAGGTTCTTTTGGAGACCTTCGAAAAGTTTTTGAGATTCGGTGCGATATTCGACTAGTGGGTCACGTTGACCGATCGAGCGCCAGTGGATACCTTCACGGAGGTACTGCATGTTTTCGAGGTGCTGCATCCAGAGAGCGTCGAGGACCTTGAGGTAGACTTCGCGTTCAATTTTGCGCATCACGTCGGCGCCGAATTCGAGCTCTTTGGTAGCGTAAGCTTCTTTGACGGCAAGAGTGGCAAGTTTGGCGCGCTCTTCTTCTTTGCGTTTGAAACCAATTTCAATAATTAAGTCGCGATCAAGATCGAAAACAGATTGGAATTCTTTGATGAAGTTACGATTCACGCGGATGCTTTCGGCGGTTAAATCAGCGACAGCTTCCTTGATGAGGCGATTAATTTCGTCAGAGATATTTGCCCCTTCGAGAATTCGACGGCGCATGAGATAAACAATACGACGATGGCGATTGATGACGTTATCATACTGCACCACATTCTTACGGGAATCGAAATTGAAGCCTTCGATACGCTTCTGGGCGGCTTCGAGCATCTTGGTGACACTGCGATTTTGAATTGGAGTATCTTCATCGATGCCGATACGGTTAAGTAAGGCGCCAATTTGGTTGCCCTGGAAAATACGCATGAGATCATCTTCGCAAGAGACAAAGAATTGAGTGATGCCTGGGTCACCTTGACGACCACCACGGCCACGGAGCTGATTATCGACGCGGCGACTATCGTGACGTTCGGAACCGATTACTACCAGACCACCAAGTTCTTTGACTTCATCGGTGAGCTTGATATCGGTACCACGACCAGCCATGTTGGTGGCAAGAGTAATCGCGCCTTTTTGGCCAGCTTTTTCGACGATAGCGGCTTCACGTTCATTGTTTTTAGCATTAAGTAGTTCGTAGGAGAGTCCGGCTTCGTCGAGATATTTAGCGATTAATTCGTTCTTCACAATACTGGCAGAACCAATCAAAACTGGTTGACCTTTTTCGTGGAATTTCTTTACCTCTTCGACGATAGCACGAAGTTTACCAGCTTCAGTGCGGAAAATGAGATCATCTTTATCGATACGAATAATTGGACGGTTAGGTGGAATTTGAATTACGTCGAGGGCGTAGATTTGCTGGAATTCTTCAGCTTCGGTGAAGGCAGTACCAGTCATGCCGGAGAGCTTATTATAGAGACTGAAGAAATTCTGGAAAGAAATGGTAGCTAGAGTCATAGATTCTTCTTTAACTACGACGCTTTCCTTAGCTTCAATAGCTTGGTGGAGACCTTCGCTGTAGCGACGACCCTGCATGAGGCGGCCAGTGTTTTCATCGACAATAATAACTTCGCCAGAGTTAGTGACGACATAATCGCGGTCGCGCTGGAAAACCACCTGAGCGCGTAAAGCTTGATCCATATGATAGACTAAGCGGGTATTATCAGCGGAATAAAGATTGTCGATACCGAGCATGCGCTGGACTTTTTCGATACCAGCATCGGTGAGCGAGACGGAGCGGTGTTTTTCGTCGAGCACGTAATCGTCTGGACCGAGGTGAGAGGCAATTTTGGCGAATTGATAATAAGAATCTGGATTATCGCCAGCCGGTGCAGAAATAATTAACGGGGTTCTGGCTTCATCAATGAGAATTGAATCGACCTCATCGACGATGGCGAAATTAAGTTCACGTTGGCGGAGGAAGTCAACTTCGTTCACCATGTTGTCACGAAGATAGTCGAAGCCAAATTCATTATTCGTACCGTACGTCACATCAGCTTGATAAGCTTGTTTTCTAGTGCAAGGCTTCAAGTGCTGCATGCGTTCATCGGTATGTTCTTCATTAACATATTCTGGATCATAAAGGAAGCTGGCGTCAGCAATAATCACACCTACACTCATACCGAGGAAGTGATAAACTGGAGCATTCCAGCCGGCGTCACGTTGGGCGAGATAATCGTTGACGGTGACGACGTGGACACCACGGCCAGTTAAGGCGTTCAAGAAGGATGGCAAGAGTGCCACCAAGGTCTTACCTTCACCGGTTTTCATTTCAGCTACATTACCTTCGTGAAGGACGATACCACCGATCATCTGGACATCGTAGTGGCGCATGCCAAGGACGCGTTTAGTGGCTTCGCGCACTAAGGCGAAGGCGTCTGGTAAGATTTCGCTTAAAATTTTGGTTTCGTTGCGTTCAAGTTTTTCCGATTTAACAGAGGTAGACTGCTTCTTAGTGCCGTCAGTAGATTCAGCTTTTGTCTCAGATTTTTTGGCTGAAGCTTTTAGTTTGGCACGAGCAATATTGGCTTCGGCTTTCTTGTTAAGAGTGTCGAGACGCTCTTTTAGGACGTTGGTTTGAGCTTTGAGCTCGTCGTCGGACATGGCTTCGTATTTTGGTTCGAGGCCATTGATGATTTTAACGATTTTGCGCATGCGGGTGAGATTGCGCTTGGCTGGGTCACCAAAAACACCCTGCAAAATACGGGTCGTGGTGGTTTTATCAGCTAATTTATCAGTTGGCTTGCGTTCTTTTTTAACTTTTGGAGCCTTAATTTTGGCTTCCTGAATTTTTTCAATTTTTTTCTGAGACATAAACAGTCGAAACCTCCAAATCGGAATAATATTATAGGGATATTTTATCATAAAAAATACATGTTTTTAAGAGAACATGTATTTTTAATTAAGTTTTAGTTTCTGGATTTTAAACTAAAATTAAGAATTGGATTTTTTACCAAAAAAGCGGGAGAAGACCCCACGACGAAGATGTGGAGTGCTCTCGATTTTGTAACGACGAATTTGACCCATTAGCTTAGCCTCGATAATGTCGATGCCGGCGAAAATATTGGAACATTCATCCTTAGCGGCGATGACTTTACCACCGGGGATTTCCATGGCGGCGGAAATTTCGTACTTATTGCCGTGAGTGCGACCTACTTCGGTGACGACGATTTTAGCAACGATATCTTTTTTACTGCCGTGTGGCAAATATTTGTCGAGTTTGCCGATGCGTTTGACGGCATATTTATGAAAACTATCTTCAATTTTGTAATTGCTACCACTAATTTCAATTTTTTCGATCATAATTTCTCCTTATGGTTATTATAGCATGTCTGTACCGAGGTATGGCTGCAAGACGGCTGGGACGCGAAGCTTGCCACCTTCTTCGGCGAAGTTCTCGATAACCGCTACCATGGTGCGGGCGAGAGAAATGGCGGTACCATTCAAGGTATGAAGCACTTCGACAGTGCCATCCTTACGGCGTACACGAATGTTAAGTCCGCGAGCTTGGAAGTCGGTACAGTTCGAGCAGCTGGTGATTTCACGGTATTTTTGGTCAACTGGAGACCAGTATTCAATATCGTATTTTTTGGCAGCTGGTGCGCCAAGGTCACCGGCGGCGATATTAATAACATGATATGGAATACCAATTTCTTGCCAGATTTCTTCCTCGATAGCACGAAGTTTTTCATGAATTTCTTTACTTTGCTCTGGAGTACAGAAAGAGTACATCTCAAGTTTGTTAAATTGATGGACGCGGAAGAGGCCACGAGTGTGTTTACCGTAGGCACCAGCTTCCTTACGGAAACAGGCAGAAAAACCAGCATAGAAAAGTGGAAGCTTGTCTTCGTCGATAATTTCATCCATATGATAGCCGGTAATTGGCATTTCGGCAGTAGCAATAAGCGCGAGGTCTTCCCCTTCGATGTAATATTCGTCACTTTGTTCAGAACTACGAGGGGCGAACCCAGTGCCTTCGAGAACGCGGGAATTAACTAAGTCAGGCACATTCATGTAGGTGAAGCCATGTTCGACAATTTTCTTGATACCGAATTGGATGAGGGCGTTTTCGAGTAGTGCAAGGCCGCCTTTGATATAGTAGAATTTTGCACCAGCAACCTTGGCGCCACGCTCGAAGTCAACCCAGTCACGAGAAATGGCATAGTCGAGGTGATCGACACCCGTGGCTTTGCATTCACCCCATTTTTTCACTTCAACACTGGCGGATTCATCACCAAGTGGGACGTCGTCAAAAATGACATTAGGTACGGCTTTAAGCTTCAGGTTTAATTCTTTCTCAAAATTAGAGAGATCGGCTTCGAGGGTACTAAGTTGTTCTTTGATTTCCTTACCCTTAGCGATTAATTCATCACTTGGTTTGCCGTTTTTCATTTTGGCGGTATTGTCATTGCGTTCTTTACGAAGAGCTTCTACTTGCTGAAGAAGAGCTTTTCTTTGATCATCAAGAGCGAGAATTTCATCAAGATTAACATTCTTATACATTTTTTCTTTGATGGAATGTTCGACGAGTTCTCTATTGTTACGGATGAAATTGATATCCAACATTTTTACCTCTTTTCTTTTATAACTTTAATTAACGATTTTAAATTCTGAATTATGCGACGGTGGAAGATTCGGTGGGGTCTTCGGAATGACTTGAGTCTTCAAATTTTGAAGAATTTTCAGAATTGTTTTCAGAATTAGCGCGGCGCTTGATGATTGGGAATGGTACGGCCTCACGGCCGGAGACGCCTTCGAGTAACCAGAAATTACGTTCGGAGTTACCCCAACCGCAGGCTGGTGGCATGCCGTATTCGAGCATTTCGACGAAATCTTGGTCAAGCATTTGCGCTTCACTGTCGCCACCATCGCGCATTGCTTGCTGTTCTTCAAAGCGAGCTAGCTGATCGAGCGGGTCGTTTAATTCGGAATAGCCGTTCCCCATTTCGGTGCCAGCAATGACAGGATGAAAACGTTCGGTGACAAGGGGATTTTCTGGGGAAATTTTGGCAAGCGGTGAGAGTGAAAGAGGTTCTTCAATCAGCCAGAATGGACCGCCAGATTTTTTGCGAATCAATTTCCAGAGATTATCGATCAGGCGTGAATCAGCTTGAGCGGCAGTAACTTCGACTCCGTGAGATTTTAAAATTTCAGTGATTTTAGCGCGGTCTGGATTGAAAACATCAATACCAAACTCTTCACGAAGTAAGTCGGCGTATTTGATGCGTGGCCACTTGACTGAGAGGTCGATATCAAAGCCATTAACCTGAAATTTGAGAGTGCCCCAAGTTTTTTCGGCGATATATTTAATCATTTCTTCATAAAAATCCATACCGCCTTGATAATCTTCGTAAGCGGCATAAGATTCGAAGGCGATGTGTTCTGGTAAATGCTCGTCATCGACACCTTCATTACGGAAGCGCGGGCCAATATCGTAAACTTTTTCAAAGCCAGCACCGAGTAAGCGTTTTAAGGGTAATTCTTGAGAAATACGCAGATAAAAATCTTCACCAAGTGCATCCATATGAGTAACAAAAGGCGTGGCATCGGCACCACCAGTGGTATGTTCGAGAACGGGAGTATTAACTTCGATAAAACCGTGCATATTCATGAAATCACGGGTGGCTTGCCAGAATTTACTGCGACGAACCATGCGCTCACGAACCTCGGGGTTAACATTCATATCGACATAGCGACGACGGTAGCGCTCTTCTTTATTAGTGAAGCCGTCACGACCTGGCATTGGGCGAAGAGTTTTGGTGAGAAGTTTAACGTAATTTGTAAAAAGTGAAATTTCGCCAGTTTGAGATTTGCCGACGAGACCTTCGGCTTCGATAAAGTCACCGGTGTCGAGAAGTTTGAGCTGTTTAGTGCCAATAAAACCTTCTGGAGTTTCATTTTGTTTCATGAAAAGTTGAATTTCACCAAAATAATCACGAATTTTAACGAAGGCGAGCTTGCCAAAGCTGCGAATGGCAACAATGCGACCAGCAATAACGACCTGTTTGCCATCGAGTTTTGCAAAATTATCCAAAATTTCAGAAATCTTGGTGTTGCGATTAGAATGAGAAGGATAAGGATTAATTCCCATCTCCTTCAAAGTGGTAAGTTTTTTAAGTCGTTCGTTGCGGTAGTCGTTTAATGTAGCCATAATTTTTCTTGCTAATTAGATTTTCATAATTTCGGCTTCTTTAGCCTTGAAGAGTTCGTCGATTTTAGCACTGAAATCTTTGGTAAGATCGTCAATTTCTTTTTCGCTACGTTTCTTAATATCTTCGGAGAGATCTTCAATAGACTTGAGTTCTTTTCTAGCGTCGTCACGGATTTTACGGAGAGCTACCTTAGCTTCTTCGATTTTCTGTGAGGTGGTTTTGACAATTTCCTTACGGCGCTCTTCGGTGAGTGGTGGCACTGGGACACGAATGACGCGACCGTCGTCAGCTGGGTTGAGATTGAGAGTTTGATCAGCGCGAATTGCATTAGAGATACCGGCAATGGTGGATGGATCAAATGGGGTGATTAGAAGCATAGTAGCATCAGCGATGGTGACATTAGCTACTTGATTAAGTGGCATGTATTGACCATAAGCTTCGACCTTAATGCTGGAGAGCATGTCTGGATGGGCGCGACCAGTGCGAACTTTTTTGAGCTCCTGCTGGAAGCGGTCGATGACGGCTTGAAATGCAATTTTATATTCGGTGTTATCAAACATAATTTTTCCTTATATACTTATCTATATTTTATCACATCAGAGAGAAAAATACCCCTGATTCGGGGTATTTAACTTTTAGAGTGAATTCTTGAATTTTTCAAGGCCGATAAGCTTGGTTACTACAGTCTTACGGTCGGTAATTTCGACTTGGTTATTTTCCAAGGTCTTTTCCGAAATTATGACGCGGTAAGGGATACCAAGAAGTTCAGAATCGGTAAGTTTTTCACCGATACGCATATCGCGATCATCAAGCAAGATTTCTTTACGGTGAGCATCGTGAAGCTCATTGGTAAGCTTCGCGGCTTCATCGCCAAGGCCGATCAAGTAATATTTGAAAGGTGCGATATTTTCTGGCCAGACGAGACCTTTTTCATCAGCAAACTTTTCAGCAATTACACCCATAACGCGGGAAACACCGATACCATAGCTACCCATGAAGACGGTTTTCTTTTCGCCATCTTTGTCATCGTATTTGAGGCCGATTGGGTCAGAGAACTTATAGCTAAGAGTAAAAATATTACCAACTTCGGCAGCGGCGGTAGAATGAAGGTCTTCCTTCTTAACGCCGAGGTCATTTAATACCTCATCGATTACGACTTCTTCGTTCAAGACAATAGACTTATCATCGTTGAAATAAATAACATCTTCACCAACTGGAGTGATAGTCTGGAATTCGTGACTATACTTAGAGAAAGCACCACCAGAAGCGTAAGTTTCGTAGGTGCAATCACCAAGACCGAGACGGACATAGATGCGCTTGTAGGCCTCTTCGACTTCGTGGTAGAACTTCTCGTGAGATTCTTTATCGGTCGAGAAGCTGTAAAGATCTTTCATAAGGAACTCGCGAGTACGTAGAATACCAGATTTGGCACGAAGTTCGTTTCGGAATTTAGTCTGGAATTGGTAGACGTAGACTGGGAGGTCTTTGTAAGAAGAAATGTATTTGGTCATTAAATTGGTGAGTGGTTCTTCGTGAGTAGGAGCGAGACCCAATTCGCCGCCGGCATTAAGTTTAGTTTTAAACCAGACATCGATTACATCATCGCGCCAGCGATCGGTTTTGACCCAGGATTCGGGGTTCTGAAGCGCAGTCATTTGCATCTCCTGACAGCCGATGGCATCGAGCTCGTCGCGGATGATATCTTGAATTTTGTTTAATGTGATCAATCCGAGTGGTAAGAAGTCATAAACACCGGCCATCTCCTTGTAAATGTAGCCAGCGCGGATGAGAAGTTCAGCGTTGCGGCTGGTTTCTTCTTTTCCTACTTCACGGAAGGTCTTGATAAATGATTGACTTAACTTCATCCTTTACCTTTCCTGTTTAAAATAATAATATTCTAATTGTATCACAAAAAATAGAAATAACAGAGATAAGTTGACATTTTTTGGGGCTTCGTGTATTTTTTAATGAAGTAATTATATTAAAAGAAAGATTGTATTTTTTATTCCTATGAAAAAAACAGTAAGTTTAACTCAAGATGGTAAGAAAAATCTTGAGAATGAGTTGAAAAGTTTGATTAAAATGCGTCCAGCAATCGCCGATCGTTTGGCGACTGCCCGTTCTTTTGGCGATTTGAAGGAAAATCAAGAATATTCTGATGCCCGCGCTGAGCAGCGTCAGGTAGAAAGTCGAATTTTGGAAATTCAAGAAATCTTGAAGAATGCGGAAATTATTAAGGCGGCGAAGGGTGGCAAAATTGCCGTAGGTTCGACGGTGAAAATTAAGATGCTTGGTAAAGAGCATACTTATTCTATCGTGGGCGCCGTGGAGGCCGATCCATTGAATGGTCGTATTTCAGATATCTCTCCAATTGGTAAGGCTTTAATTGGCAAAAAAGAGGGTGACGAATACACCCTACCAAATGGTAATAAGGGTGAAATTCTCGAAGTTGCTTAAACTTTTGGTTATTTTAAAAAATGAGGCCGAGCGGCCTCTTTTTTAATATATTTATTTAATTAAGGCTAGTATTAGGCCATAAAAAGAAAATAAAAGGCAATGGTGTTTTTTAGTATATGT